>DASUZH010000228.1:0-15805 GCA_036376975.1 Burkholderiales bacterium
GAGGGCGCCACGCCGAAGGACGGCCCGAGCGCCGGCATCGGCATGACCACCGCGATGGTGTCGATCCTCACCGGCATCCCGGTGCGCTCCGACGTCGCCATGACCGGCGAGATCACGCTGCGCGGCGAGGTGCTGCAGATCGGCGGGCTGAAGGAGAAGCTGCTCGCCGCGCACCGCGGCGGCATCAAGACGGTGATCATCCCGGAAGAGAACGTGAAGGACCTGGTCGAGATCCCGGACAACGTCAAGAACAAGCTGGAGATCGTGCCGGTGAAGTGGATCGACAAGGTGCTCGAGGTGGCCCTCGAGCGCCAGCCCGACCCGCTGCCCGAGCCCGACGAGTCGGCGCCGATCCCGCCCAAGCCCGACGACCAGACCGGCGCCGTAACCACGCACTAGAGGAAGCTTCTCTGAGGAGGGGAGCGTGAACAAAGCCGATCTGATCGAGCAGATCGCGCAGGCGGCCGAGATTTCCAAGTCGGCGGCCGAGCGCGCGGTCGACGCCCTCGTCGGGGCAGTCAAGAGCAGCCTGCGCAAGGACGAGATGGTGACCCTGGTCGGCTTCGGCACCTTCTACGCCGGCAAGCGCGCCGCGCGCGTCGGGCGCAACCCGCGCACCGGCGCCGAGCTGAAGATCAGCGCCGCGCGCCTGCCCAAGTTTCGCGCTGGTAAGGCCTTGAAAGACGCGATAAACTAGCGCCCCTTCAGAGGTGCGCCCCGGGGTGCTTAGCTCAGCTGGTAGAGCGTCGCTCTTACACGGCGAATGTCGGCGGTTCGATCCCGTCAGCACCCACCAGAGTCAAGAAGGAGCGGTAGTTCAGTTGGTTAGAATACCGGCCTGTCACGCCGGGGGTCGCGGGTTCGAGTCCCGTCCGCTCCGCCAACAACCCAGGCATTTCGAGTGTTCGATCTAGTCCAGAAGTACAAGCGGGTCATCCAGATCTTCCTGTTCCTGATCGCGATTACCTTCGCGACCTGGGGCATCGAGTCGTACACGCGCTACGCCGGCGGCCGCGACGCCGTCGCCATCGTCAACGGCAGCGAGATCTCGCAGCGCGAGTTCTCCCAGGAGCAGCAGCGGCAGGCGGACCAGCTGCGCCAGATGTTCGGCCCGAACTTCGACATGCAGACCTTCGACACGCCCGAGGCGCGCAAGCTGCTGCTCGACAGCCTGATCGCGCAGCGGCTGCTGTCGCTGGTGGCGGCCAAGTCCTACCTCACCGTCGGCGACGAGGAGCTGCGCGAGGTGATCGGCTCGGTGCCGGCGTTCCAGGAGGGCGGCCAGTTCTCGAAGAGCGCGTACGAGAACATGCTGCGCTCGCAGAACCCGCCGATGTCGCCGGCGCAGTACGAGGCGCGCCTGCGCCACGACCTCGCCATGCAGCAGCTCACCCGCGCGGTGGGCGGCGCGGCGATCCCGTCGCGCACCGTGGCGCGGCGCCTGTCGGGGCTGGAGGCGCAGAAGCGCGAGGTGTCCGAGGCGCGCATCGCGGCGAGCACCTACCTGCCGCAGGCAAAGATCGACGACGCCAAGGTCAAGGAGTACTACGACGCCAACCCGGCCGAGTTCCGCCAGCCCGAGCGCGTGCGCGCCGAATACGTCGTGCTGTCGGCCGACCAGCTCGCGCGCCAGGAGCAGATCAGCGAGGCCGACCTGCGCACCGCCTACCAGGACCGGCTGGCGCAGATGACCGAGCCCGAGCAGCGCCGCGCCAGCCACATCCTGGTGAAGACGAAGGACGAAGCCGACAAGCTGGTCGCCGAGCTGAAGAAGAATCCGGGCCGCTTCGGCGACCTCGCCAAGAAGCAGTCGCAGGACCCCGGCTCGGCGGAGAAGGCGGGCGACCTCGGCTGGTTCAGCCGCGGCATGATGGTCAAACCGTTCGAGGACGCGGTGTTCGGCATGAAGCAGGGTGAGACGAGCGACGCGGTGCAGAGCGACTTCGGCTTCCACGTCATCCGCGTCACCGGCATTCGCGCCGCCAAGTCGCGCTCGTTCGAGGAGTCGCGCGCCGGCATCGAGGCCGAGCTGAGGAAGACGCGCGCCGCGCGGCGCTACAACGAGGCGGCGGATGCCTTCCGCGACCTGGTCTACGAGCAGGCCGACAGCCTCAAGCCGGCCGCCGAGCGCTTCAAGCTGGCGGTGCAGACCAGCGGCTGGATCGCCAAGACCGCCAGCCAGGAGCTCGGCGCGCTCGACAATCCGAAGCTGCTCGCGGCTCTCTTTTCGCCCGACGCGCTGCAGAACAAGCGCAATACCGACGCCATCGAGGTCGCCCCGGCCACGCTGGTGGCGGCGCGCGTGGTCGAGCACCAGGCCGCGACGCAGCGCAGCCTGGACGAAGTGAGGAAGGATCTCGCCGAGGGGCTGCGCCGGCGCGAGGCGCTGACGCTCGCGCAGAAGGACGGCATGGCGAAGATGGAGCAGCTGCGCAAGGGCGAGGCCGCCGGCCTGAGCTGGAGCGCGCCGCGCACCGTCTCGCGGCGCGACCCGAAGGGCCTGCCGCCGAACCTGCTGCGCCAGGTGGTGTCGGCGGACGCGAGCAAGCTGCCGGCGTATGTCGGCGTGCCGACCGAGTCGGGCTACATCGTGCTGCGCATCTCGAAGGTGACCGAGGCCGAGGAGTCGGAGCGCGGCGCGGACGCCGAGCAGCGCGCCGCCGCGATGACCGGCGCGGCGCAGTTCCAGGCCTACGTCGCCAGCCTGCGCAGCCGCGCCGACGTCGAGCTGAAGCCGGCTAAGCTGGAGGAGAAGAAGTAGCCTCGCCGCCGAGCCCGGCCACCACGTGGCTGAAGCCCGAGTCGACGTAGAGGATCTCGCCGGTGATGCCGGCGGCCAGGTCCGACAGCAGGAAAGCCGCCGCGTTGCCGACGTCCTCGGTGCTGACGTTGCGCCGCATTGGCGACTGCTCTTCGACGAACTTCAGGATCTTGCCGAAGCCGCTGATGCCGGCGGCCGCCAGCGTCTTGATCGGCCCGGCCGAGATGCCGTTCACCCGGATCCCCTTCGGCCCCAGGCTCGCGGCCAGGTAGCGCACCGAGGCTTCCAGGCTCGCTTTCGCCAGGCCCATGGTGTTGTAGTTCGGCACCACCCGCGCCGCGCCTAGATAGGTGAGCGTCACCAGCGCCGCGCGCCGCCCCTGCATCATCGGCAGCGCCGCCTTGGCGAGAGCGGGAAAGCTGTACACCGAAATGTCGTGCGCCTGCGCGAAGGCCTCGCGCGACAGCCCGTCGAGGAAGTCGCCGGCGATCGCCTCGCGCGGGGCGAAGGCAATGGCGTGCACCAGCCCGTCCAGGCCGTCCCATTGCTTCTTCAACTGCGAGAACAGATCGGCGATCTCCTTGTCGCTGGTGACCTCGCAAGGCAGCACCACCTTGGCGCCGAGCTCCTTCGCCATGTCGGCGGCGCGATCCTTGAATCGCTCGTTCTGGTAGGTGAGGGCGAGCTCGGCGCCTTCGCGGGCGGCGGCCTTGGCGACGCCGAAGGCGATCGAGCGGTTGCTGAGCAGCCCGGTGACGAGAATCTTCTTGCCGGAGAGAAATCCCATGCTGTGATTATACTGTCGCGTGCGCATCCTCCTGATCTGCCTGCTGTTTCTTTCGGGCTGCGGCGACGTCTGGAACGATCCGTACCCGATGGCGGAGCGGGGGCAGAACATCCTGTACTCGGCGTTCATCGAGCGTCCCAAGCACCTCGATCCGGTTCAGTCCTACACCGAGGACGAGGCCAAGTTCACGCAGCAGGTCTACGAGCCCCCTCTGCAATACCACTACCTGAAGCGGCCTTATGAGCTGATCCCGCTTACCGCGCTCGAGGTGCCGAAGCCGCGCGCCATCGAGGGCGGCAAGTACACGGTGTACGAGGTGCGCATCCGTCCGGGCATCAAGTACCAGCCCCATCCGGCGTTTGTCGATTCGAATTTTTCCTTGGGAAAGGAGAAAGTAGATTCCCTTCGAACCCCCTACGACCTGCCGCTCGGAACGCGCGAGCTGACGGCCGACGATTACATCTATCAGATCAAGCGCCTCGCGCACCCGCGGCTGCATTCGCCGATCCTGGGCCTGATGGCCGAGTACATCGTCGGCCTGGATGCGTTCTCGAAGAACATCAAGCAGCACGACAAGCCGGGGTGGCTCGACCTGCGCAACTTCTCGCTGGAAGGCGTGGAGCGCGTCGACGCCCATACCTTTCGCGTCAAGCTGAAGGGCAGCTACCCGCAGTTCGTGTACTGGCTGGCGATGCCGTTCTTCGCGCCGGTGCCGTGGGAGGCGGAGAAATTCTTCGAGCAGCCCGGCATGGCGGCGAAGAACTTCACCCTCGACTGGTGGCCGGTCGGCACCGGCGCCTACATGCTGACCGAGAACAACCCGAACGCGCGCATGGTGCTCGAGCGCAACCCCAACTTCCGCGGCGAGCGCTACCCGTCGGAGGGCGATCCCGGCGACCGCGAGGCGGGCCTGCTCGCCGACGCCGGCAAGACCATGCCGTTCGTCGACCGGGTCGTCTTCTCGCGCGAGAAGGAGAGCATCCCATACTGGAACAAGTTCCTGCAGGGCTACTTCGACTCCTCGGCGATCCCCAGCGACACCTTCGACCAGGCGGTGCGCATCTCGATCGAGGGCGACGCCGGGCTCACGCCGGAAATGGAAAGCCGCGGCATCCGGCTGCGCACATCGGTCGACACGACCATCCTGTACCTGGGCTTCAACTGGCTGGACGCCACCGTCGGCGGAAGCTCCGAGCGCACGCGCAAGCTGCGCCAGGCGATCTCGATCGCGGTGGACTGGGAGGAGTTCATCTCCATCTTCCTCAACGGCCGCGGCCTGGTGGGGCACGATCCACTTGCCCCCGGCATCTTCGGCCAGCGCGAAGGGCAGGCGGGCATCAACCCCCTGACGCACGAGTGGCGCAACGGCGCGGCGCAGCGCCGCCCGATCGAGCAGGCGAGGAAGCTGCTCGCCGAGGCCGGCTACCCGGACGGGCGCGACGCGAAGACCGGCGAGCCGCTGGTCCTCTACCTCGACACCGTCGGCCGCGGCCCGGGCGACAAGCCGCGCTTCGACTGGTGGCGCCGCCAGTTCGCCAAGCTGTCGATCCAGCTCGAGATCCGCGACACCGACTGGAACCGCTACCAGGAGAAGATCCGCAAAGGCAGCCAGCAGCTCTACATCCTCGGCTGGAACGCGGACTATCCCGACCCGGAGAACTTCCTGTTCCTGCTGCACGGGCCGCAGTCGCGCGCCAAGAGCCAGGGCGAGAACACCAGCAACTACGTCAACCCGGAGTTCGACGCCCTGTTCGAGCGGGTCAAGAACATTCCCAACTCGGACGAGCGCCAGCGCCTGATCGACCGCATGGTCGAGATCGCGCGGCGCGATTCGCCGTGGCTGTGGGGCTATCACCCGAAGTCCTACGGCCTGACGCATGCCTGGATGCAGAACGGCAAGCCGAACAACATGGCCCGCAACAACCTCAAGTACCTGCGCGTCGACGTCGAGAAGCGCGCGGCGATGCGGAGCGAATGGAACCGGCCGGTGATATGGCCGGCAATACTGATAACAATACTCGTCGTGCTCAGCGCGGTTCCGGCATTCCTTGCCTACAGGAGACGAGAGCGCATGGCAGCCAGGCCGGCGTAGATGCTCGCCTACGTCGTCCGGCGCACGCTGTACGCGATCCCGATCCTGATCGGGATCAACCTCATCACCTTCGCCCTGTTCTTCCTGGTCAACACGCCGGACGACATGGCGCGCATGCAGCTCGGGCAGAAGCGCGTGACGCCCGAAGCGATCCAGAAGTGGAAGGCGGAGCGGGGCTACGACAAGCCGCTGTTCTACAACGACGGGTCGCTGACCGACACCATCTTCTTCGAGAAATCGGTGAAGCTGTTCGCGTTCGACTTCGGCCGCGCCGAGGATAACCGCGACATCGCCAACGAGATCAAGGCGCGCATGGGGCCGAGCCTCGCGCTCGCCATCCCGGTGTTCCTGGTCGGCATCCTGGTCAACATCACGTTCGCGCTCGGCATGGCGTTCTTCCGCGCCACCTACCTCGACTTCTGGGGGGTCGTGCTGTGCGTGGCGATGATGTCGATCAGCGCGCTGTTCTACATCATCGGCGGGCAGTACCTGATCTCGAAGCTGTGGCACCTGGTACCGATTTCCGGCTACGCGGGTGGCGCCGACGCGGCGAAGTTCGTCGTCCTGCCGGCGCTGATCGGCGTGGTCGGCGGCATCGGCGCGGGCAGCCGCTGGTACCGCACGCTGTTCCTCGAGGAAATGACGCGCGACTACGTGCGCACCGCGCGGGCCAAGGGCCTTGCCGAGTCGACGGTGATGTTCCGCCATGTCCTCAAGAACGCGATGATCCCCATTCTTACCGGCGTAGTCGCGGTGATTCCGCTGCTCTTCATGGGCAGCCTCCTGTCCGAGTCCTTCTTCGGCATCCCGGGCCTTGGCAGCTACACCATCGACGCCATCCAGGCGCAGGACTTCGCGGTGGTGCGCGCGATGGTGTTCATCGGCTCGGTGCTCTACATCCTCGGCCTGCTGCTCACCGACCTGTCGTACACCCTGGTCGATCCCCGCGTGAGGCTCGACTAGATGCCGATCATCCTCGCCACCGACCTGCTGGTCTGGCTGCTGATCGCGGCGGCGGTCGCGTTCGCCTGGTACTGCGCGCGCCGCCCGCACCTGGCGGCGCCCTGGGCGCGGGTGTTCCGCAGCCCGGCCGCCGTCGCCTCGGCTGTCTTCCTGGCGTTCTATCTCGGCATTGGCCTGCTCGACTCTCTGCATTACCGGCCGGAGCTGCCGTCCAAAGCAGGCGAAGCGAAGATGTACTCGGTGCAGGTGTCGTCGATGCTGGACGTCGCGCTGGCCGGGGTACGCAGCCGGACCGAGCGCACGTATTCGGCGCCGCTAGCTACACGGCTGTTCCAGAAGGAGCAGGTCGAGCAGGCCGACGGCAGGTCGATGCGCGACTTCCCGCGCTTGCGGCATGGCGGCGCACACCTGAAAGACGAAGCGGACTGGGGTAAGGATGTGGCCCTGCGGTCCCTTTCGGGCCTGCTGATTGCGGCCGCCGTCTGGCTTGCGGTTTTTCTGGGGTTACGAAAATTCCTCACACGCCGGTGGTCGCATGTTCCATGGACTGCGGCGTACGCGGCGCTCGGCGCGTTGCTGGCGGTCGCGGGACCCGTCGCAGCGCTCGCGAGCGGCTACCACGTGCTCGGCACTGACCGCATAGGGCAGGACGTCCTGTACCAGGCGCTGAAGAGCATCCGCACCAGCCTGGTGATCGGCACGCTGACTACGCTGGTGCTGCTGCCGGTCGGGATCGCCGCAGGCATTGCGGCCGGCTACTTCAGGGGCTGGGTGGACGACGTGATCCAATACGTCTACACCACCCTCAATTCCATCCCGGGCGTGCTGCTGATCGCCGCCTCGGTGCTGACGGTGCAGGTCTACGTCGACGCGAACGCGTCGATGTTTCCGACCGCGGCGCAGCGCTCCGACTTTCGCCTGCTGATGCTGTGCGCCATCCTCGGCGCCGTCGGCTGGACCGGGCTCGCGCGGCTGCTGCGCGGGGAGGCGCTCAAGCTCTCCCAGCTCGAGTACATCCAGGCGGCGCACGCGTTCGGCGTATCGCACGCCCGCATCCTGTCGCGCCACATCCTGCCCAACGTGGCGCACATCGTGATCATCGCGCTGGTGATGGATTTCTCCGGCCTGGTGCTGGCCGAGGCGGTGCTGTCCTACGTCGGCGTCGGCGTCGATCCCTCGACCACCAGCTTCGGCACCATGATCAATGCGGCGCGGCTGGAGATGGCGCGCGAGCCGATGGTGTGGTGGTCGCTCGGCGCCGCCTTCGTCTTCATGTTCGTGCTGGTGCTGGCGGCCAACCTGTTCGCCGACGCGGTGCGCGACGGCTTCGACCCGAGGGTCAGGGTATGAAGGTCGACAACCTCTCGACCATCCTCGACGTCGCCGCCGGCGAGCTGCGCGCGGTGGACGGGATCAGCTTCGAGCTGCGCAAGGGCGAGTGCTTCGCGCTGGTCGGCGAGTCGGGCTGCGGCAAGTCGATGACCGCGCTGTCGCTGATGCGGCTGCTGCCCGAGGCTGGCCGGATCGCGTCGGGGCGGGTAGACCTGGGCGGGGTGGACCTGCTCGGCCTGCCCGAAGCGGCGATGCGGGCGGTGCGCGGCAAGCGGGTGGCGATGATCTTTCAGGAGCCGGCAACGGCTCTGAATCCGGTGCTAACCGTCGGGCATCAGATCGAGGAGGTCATTTCCCGGCACACACCTGGTGAAGTGAACGTGCGCGAAAAGACCGTAGGGCTGCTGCGGGCCGTAGGCCTGCCGGACCCGGAACAACGTTATTACCAATACCCGTTTCAGCTCTCAGGTGGGCAACGCCAGCGGGTGATGATCGCCGCGGCGCTCGCCTGCGAGCCCGAGGTGCTGATCGCCGACGAGCCGACCACCGCGCTCGACGTCACCATCCAGGCGCAGATCCTCGACTTGCTGGCGAAGCTGCAGGCCGAGCGCGGCATGGCGCTGCTCCTCATCACGCACGACCTAGGCATCGTGGCGAAGATGGCGCACCGGGTGGCGGTGATGTACGCCGGCGAGATCGTCGAGCTCGCCGCGCGTTCTGATTTCATGCGCGCGCCGCAGCACCCCTATTCGCAGAAGCTGTTCGACGCGCTGCCGTCCCCGCAGCGCCGCGCCCAGGGCCTGGCGGTGATCAAGGGGCAGGTGCCGCCGCTGACGCGGAAGTTCGGCCACTGCCGCTTCGCCGACCGCTGCGAGTTCGTGTTCGACCGTTGCCGCGTCGAGGCGCCCTGGCTGCTGGAGCCTTCCAAGGGGCACCTGGCCCGCTGCCACCTGAGGGAGCAGGGGCCCGCCGAGCCCAGGTTGGGAGCGGGCGTGGTCGAGACCAAGCGGGGCGAAGCGGCCGGAGGGCAGCAGCTTCTGGAGGTGAAAGACCTCAAGGTCCATTTCCCGATCCGCAAGGGGATCTTCAAGCGCACGGTCGGCCACGTCCGGGCGGTGGACGGGGTTTCGTTCGATCTGCGTGCAGGGCGCACCCTTGCGCTGGTGGGAGAGTCCGGTTGCGGCAAGACCACGACCGGCAAGGCGCTGCTGAAGCTTATCGAGCCGACCTCGGGGAGCATTTCTTTTGACCAGAATCCGATTACGGATCTGGGGCGCGCGGCGATGCGGCCGCTGCGCGGCGCGATGCAGATCATCTTCCAGGACCCGTACTCGTCGTTGAATCCGCGGCTGCGGGTGCAGGAGATCCTGCTCGAGGGGATGCGCAGCCTGAAAGTAGGGCGAGACGATGCGGAGCGGATCGCGATCCTGGAAAAGACCCTGTCCGAGGTCGGCCTGCCGGCCGATTCGCTCGGCCGCTATCCGCACGAGTTCTCCGGCGGCCAGCGCCAGCGCATCGCGATCGCGCGCGCGCTGGCGGTGAGCCCGCGGCTGATCGTCTGCGACGAGCCTACCAGCGCGCTCGACGTCTCGGTGCAGGCGCAGATCCTCAACCTGCTGCGCTCGCTGCAGGAGCGCCTCGGCATCGCCTACCTGTTCATTACCCACAACATCGCGGTGGTGGACTATCTGGCGCACGAAGTGGCGGTGATGAGGGCCGGCAAGGTGGTGGAGAGCGGCGCCGTAGACGATGTACTACGCAGGCCCGCACACCCCTACACTCGCGAGCTGCTCGCAGCCGTCCTTACGGCTTAGTAAGGATGCAATCCTCCGGAGGGCCGATGTAACCTCCGGGTGACATAGTCCCGCCGTGGTCATACGTACTACGGGCGTCCTGTTGCTTCTGCTGGCCTGCGGCTGTACGTCGCTGCTGCCGCGCTCGGAGGAGAACACCGGCAGCGCGTGGACCAGCTACCAGGAGGCGCAGAAGGCGTTCGACCTGATCGAGCCCGGCGTCACCACTCTCGCCGATCTCAGGGCGATGAGCCTCGACCCGGCCAACAATGCCAACATCGCGATCCTCACCTACGCCGACGTCCTGCGCCGCTTCCTCGTCAGCCAGGCGGTCACCTTCAACGACCTCGACCACGGCGTGCTGGAATGCGTCAGCGCGAAGATCAAGTGCCGCGGCTTCGAGGTCGACCAGAGGCAGATCAAGCGGCATCGCAACGGCAGCTTCTGGCTCGACGTGCTCGGCTTCAAGAAGGAGACCCATGTCAACGGCTGGCGCTTCACCGGCCTGGTGTTGCTGAAAGGCGACGTGGTGGTCTACAAGCTGACCGGCGGGCAGCCGTCGATCACGGAGCAGCAGAACGCGAGCACGCCTCTCGGGCCGGTGCAATCGCTCGCCAGCCGCTTCTTTACCTGGACGCCTCAGGGCGGAAACTGACCAGGCGCTAGCCTGGTCATTCCCGCGCAAGCGGGAATCCATGGGCCCCCGCTTTCGCGGGGGCGACGATTCTTCAGGGTTACTTGGAGGCTGCGCGCCGCTGCGGCGCGGGCTGGGACTTCTTGGCGGGAGCGGATGCGGTGCGGCGCTTGGCCGGCGCGCGCACCTCGACCTCGATGCGTGTGCCGGGCGAGAACTTCGAGCTCGGGTTCCAGCGCTTGAGGTCGTCGGGGTGCACGCCGAAGCGCTTGGCGATCGACGCCTGCGTGTCGCCCTTGCGGACCTTGTAGAACACGCGGCGCATGCCCACCGGGATGGGCGGCGCGTACATCAGCGGCAGCTTGCTCATGGTGGCGGCCGAGGTGCTGTTCACCGGCACCACCAGCAGGCTGGGGACTGTCCTGCTGCGCGCGGCGATGCCGTTCACTTCCTTCAGCTGGCCGAGCGTCATGCCGTGCTTCTTGGCGATCGACTCCAGCGTGTCGCCCTTCTTCGGGTGGTAGGTCTTCCAGGACACCAGCGCCTCGTCGCCCTCCAGCTTGGCGAGGTTGTCGTGGAACACGTCGACCTTGTCGGCCGGCAGCACGATGCGCGGCGTCACCGCGGCGCGGATCAGCGGCCGGCTGAAGCCGGGATTGAGCGCGATGAACTCGTCGACCTGCATCTCGGCCAGCTCGGCGGCGAGGCGCACGTCGATGTCGCGCAGGCCGGTGTACTCGGCGAAGTAGGGCTGGTTGGGGATCGGGTCGAGCTCGATGCCGAAAGGCTGCGGGTTGGCGATGATGTTCTTGATCGCCTGCAGCTTGGGCAGGTAGTTCTGCGTCTCCTTCGGCATCTTCAGGCTGAGGTAGTCGGTCGGCTTGCCTGCGGCACGGTTCTTCGCGATCGCCCGGCCGACCGCGCCTTCGCCCCAGTTGTAGGAGGCGAGGGCGAGCTGCCAGTCGCCGTGCATCTTGTAGAGCTTTTCCAGGTAGTCGAGCGCCGCAGCGGTCGAGTCGACGATGTCGCGCCTGCCGTCGTACCAGTAGTTCTGCTGCAGGTCGTAGCGCTTGCCGGTGCCGGGAATGAACTGCCAGATGCCGGAGGCGTGCGCGCGCGAATAGGCCATCGGGTTGAACGCGCTCTCCACGATCGGCAGCAGCGCGATTTCGGTCGGCATGCCGCGCTTCTCGACCGCCTCGACGATGTGGTAGAGGTACAGCCGGCTGCGGTCGAACACGCGCTGCAGGTAGTCGGGCCGCGCGACGTAGTACGCCATCTGGTTCTTGACCAGCTTGTTGTCGATGTCGGGCATGGCGAAGCCGCGCCGGATGCGCACCCACAAGTCGTCGGGCGGGACCGTGTGGTCGAGCGTGGTGACGCCGCGCAGCGGATCCTTCTTCGGATCCGGGATGGCGAGGCTCTGGCCGTCGAACGCCGGCAGCTTGGAGGCGTCGAGCACGCCGCTGCCGCCGGGGGCAGGGGCCGCGGCCTGCGCGGGCGTCTGCGCCGGGAAGGGACTCGCCGGGGCGGCGGCAGGGGTTGCGGCGGCCGGGGCGGCAGGCGCCGAGGCCTCCGGGGAAACAGTCTCCTGGCCCGCGCAGCCGGCGAGCAGCAGTCCTGCCAGGATCACGGCCCGGAGCTTGTTCAAGACTTGTTCTTCCAGTCGCGTATTGCGGCGAATACTCTCACAGGATCGGAAACGCGCAAACCGAGGTATTTGTTGACCGACTCGACCACCGCCGGCTCGCGCGCGCGCAGGAAGGGGTTGGTGGCCTTCTCCTCGCCGATGGTGCTGGGCAGCGTCGGGCGGCCGGCTTCGCGCAGCTTGCGGTCGCGTTCCTCGCGCCGGCGCAGCGCGTCGTTGCCGGGCTCGACGGTCTTGGCGAAGCCGATGTTGGCGAGCGTGTATTCGTGCCCGCAGTAGACCTTGGTGTCGTCGGGCAGGCTGGCGAGCTTGCCGAGCGAAGCGTACATCTGTTCCGCGGTGCCTTCGAACAGGCGGCCGCAGCCGCAGGCGAACAGCGTGTCGCCACAGAACAGCGACCCTGCCCCATAATAGGCGATGTGCGCGCGCGTGTGCCCCGGGATGTCGAGCACGTCGAATCCGACGCCGAGCTCCGGGATGCTCACCGTGTCGCCGCCGCCGACGGGCTGCGTGAGCGTGGCGATCGGCTCGCCGCGCGGACCGTATACGGGAACAGGGTGGCGCTGAAGCAGCTCGGCGATGCCGCCGACGTGGTCGGCATGGTGATGCGTGGCGAGGATCGCGGCGAGCTTGAGCCTCTCGGCGCCGAGATAGTCGAGCACCGGCTTCGCTTCGCCGGGATCGACCACCGCGGCGTGCGTCTTGTTGCGAAGCGTCCAGACGTAGTTGTCGTTGAACGCCTTGATTGGAACGATCTCGAGCATGGACCGGCAGTCCTTCGTGCAGAACGGCGCGCAGAAGTATAACGGCGTACGTTCATCGCTCTCTTCGTGGCTGACTACCCCCCAGGGCGCGTATGTCCTGGACTGGGAGCTTGCCCAGTTTGACAGCGCTGTTGATGATGTGTTCGGGTTCAGGGCAGTACAGGTCGGCCTACCCGAAGTCGATTTTTTGCGACAAAACCGCATTCCCTACCGGTTTTCGCTGGCCCTGGAGGCGGGCGCGGCGCTCGCCGCCGACCCCCTGCAGCTGCCCCTCGCGGCGCAGAGCGTGGACCTGGTGGCCCTGCCGCACGTCCTCGAGTCGCACCACAACCCGCACGAGGTGCTGCGCGAGGCCGAGCGCGTGCTGATGCCCGAAGGGCGCCTGGTGATTTCGGGGTTCAATACCGGCTCCCTCTGGCGCGGCCGGCAGCTGTTTACCTTCGGCGACAAGCAGCCGCCGTGGGACGCGCGCTTCATCGGCCTGCTGCGCCTGCGCGACTGGCTGCGGGTGCTCGGCTTCGAGCTCGACGGCGGCCGCTTCGGCTGCTATGCGCCGCCGTTCCGCAGCCGCGTCTGGCTCGACCGCTTCGCCTTCATGGAGAAGGCGGGCGCCAGATGGTGGCCGATCGCCGGCGGAATCTACGTGGTGCGGGCAGTGAAGCGCGTCGCGGGCATGCGCCTGGTGACGCCCGCGTGGCGAAAGGAGCGGGCGCGCCGCCGCGCGCTGGCGCCGATTCCCCAGCGCAGCCACAAGAGCCATGACTGACGGGGCGGTGGTGGAGATCTACACCGACGGCGCGTGCCGGTACAACCCCGGGCCCGGGGGCTGGGGCGCCGTTCTCCGTTTCGGCAATGTTGAAAAAGAGATATTCGGCGGCGAGGCGTCGACCACCAACAACAAGATGGAGCTGACCGCGGTCATCAAGGCGCTGGAGGCGCTCAAGCAGCCGAGCAAGGTCCACGTCTTCACCGACTCGCAGTACGTGCAGAAGGGCATCCAGGAGTGGATCCACGGCTGGAAGCGCAACGGCTGGAAGACCGCCGCCAAGGAGCCGGTGAAGAACAAGGAGCTCTGGATCGAGCTGGACGAGCAACGGAAGCGCCACGACATCGAGTGGCACTGGGTGAAGGGGCATGCCGGCCACCCGGAGAACGAGCGGGCGGATGCGCTCGCCAACAAGGGAATACCGATTTGAGGCAGATCGTCCTCGACACGGAGACCACCGGCCTCAACGCCAAGCTTGGCGACCGCATCATCGAGATCGGCTGCGTCGAGGTCCTCAGCCGCCGCATCAGCGAGCGCCAGTTCCACGTCTACGTCAACCCGGAGCGCGAGATCGACGAGGGCGCCTCGCGCGTGCACGGCATGACGCAGGAGGACCTGCGCTCGAAGCCGAAGTTCGCCGAGATCGCGCGCGACTTCCTCGACTACGTGCGCGGCGCCGAGCTGGTGATCCACAACGCCGACTTCGACGTTGAGTTCCTCGACGCCGAGCTGTCGCGCGCCGGGCTCGGCAAGCTCGTCGAGCACGTCGCCAAGGTCACCGACACCCTGGCGTTCGCGCGCGAGCTGCACCCCGGCAAGAAAAACTCGCTCGACGCCCTGTGCGAGCGCTACCTGATCGACAACTCCAACCGCACGCTGCACGGCGCGCTGCTCGACGCGCGCCTGCTCGCCGAGTGCTACCTCGCCATGACGCGCGGCCAGGAGAGCCTGATGATGGAGCTCGAGGCGCCGGCGGCCGCCGCCGCCGCGGCCGAGGCGCTGCGGGTCGACGCCTCCAGCCTGATCGTGCTGCCCGCGCTGCCCGCCGAGCTCGCGCTGCACGAGCAATACCTAGACGCGATGGAGAAGGACGCCAGGGGTCCCAGCCTCTGGCGCAAGCTGCTCGCCTAGGCCTGTCGGCCGCGCGGCAGCCACTCCAGGCCGGCGAGCTCGCGGCGCACGCCCGGCAGGCTGATCTGGTAGTTGATCAGGTAGACCGTTTCGTCGGCCTCGTATTGCTCGAGGCTCTTCTGCTCCAGCACGTGCTCGAACGAGCGTTCGCGCCGCGGCTCGCGCATGCCGCTCGCGCGGTAGAACAGCTCGAAAGCGTAGCGGCCGGTGCGCAGGCGCAGCGGCGCGCTGCGGCCCTGCTCGGCGGGCTCGAACAGGACGAACTTGGCGAGCGCGCGCTTGCCCTCGAGGGCGAAGCCGGCGAAGGGCTCGACGTTCTGCGGCTCGAGGCGGCGTTTCGCGCGGATGAAGCTCTGCATGTCGACCTCGGCCACCGGGCTGAGCAGGATCGACTTCGCGGTATCGCCGTCCACGGTCAGCCGCAGCGCGACCCACTGGATGATGCCGCCGGCGTAGCCGGCGTTGGTGAACTGCAGCGGCAGCAGGAACTTCAGCCCGCCCGCGGTGCTCGCGCGCGGCAGGATCACGTCGCCCGCCAGCACCTCCGGAGCGAAGCCGAAGGCTCGGCCGCGCAGCAGCGCGAGCAGGGCGATTGCGAGGGCCGCGAGCGAGAGCAGAAGGGCGAGGAAGTCCAGCATGTCCCCATTGAGCCGGCCGCCCGCGTTAAACGTCTATCCGCCGGCGCTATACTGACCGGATGAGTCGCGGGTCGCCCTACGAGCAGAATCTCGACAGGAATTCAGGCAATTACGCGCCGCTGACGCCGCTTTCGTTCATCGAGCGCGCGGCGTCGGTCTACCCCAACCGCCTGGCCGTGGTCTATGGCGAGCAGCGTTACACCTGGAAAGAAACCTACGCGCGCTCGCGCCGCCTCGCGAGCGCGCTGGCGAAGCGCGGCATCGGGCGCGGCGATACCGTCGCCGTCATGCTGCCCAATACCCCGCCGATGTACGAGGCTCATTTCGGCGTGCCGATGTGCGGCGCGGTGCTCAACGCGCTCAATACCCGGCTGGACGCCGAAGCGGTCGCCTTCATGCTGAAGCACGGCGAGGCGAAGCTCCTGATCGCCGACCCCGAGTATTTTGACGTTCTGAAAAAAGCAAAGCTGTCGATACCGGTCATCGATGCCGAGGG
>DASUZH010000229.1:0-3093 GCA_036376975.1 Burkholderiales bacterium
GCCCGTCCCGTGCTCGACTTCGCCCTCAACCCGCGCTCGGTGGCCGTGGTCGGCGCCTCCGACAATCCCCACAAGGTCGGCGGCCGCCCGATCCTCTACCTGCTGCGCTACGGCTTCCGCGGCGCCATCTATCCGGTCAACCCGGCGCGGCCCGAAGTGCAGGGCCTGAAGGCCTGGCCGGCGCTCGCCGAGCTGCCGGAGGCGCCCGAGCTTGCGGTGATCGCCGTCGCGGGCGAGGAAGCGATGCGGGCGGTGGAGGAGTGCGCGCGGCGCGGCGTGAGGGCCGCGGTGGTGATGTCCTCCGGTTTCGGCGAGACCGGCGAGGAGGGCCGGCGCGCCCAGGCCGCAATGACCGAGACCGCGAAACGCGCCGGCATGCGCCTGATCGGGCCGAATTGCCAGGGCCTCGCCAACTTCGGCTGCGGGCTGGTGGCGAACTTCTCCACCATCTTCCACGAGCTCGAGGCCCGCGACGGCCCGGTCGCCATCGTCAGCCAGAGCGGCGCCAACTCGCAGGCGATCTACCAGATGGTGTACGAGAAGGGCCTCGGCGTGCGCCACGTGCACGCCACCGGCAACGAGGCCGACGTCACCATCGCCGACCTGGCGCTGGCGGTGGCCGGCGACGAGGCGGTCCGGCTGGTGCTGCTCTACCTCGAGGCGATCAAGGATCCGCAGACGCTCGCCCGCGCGGCGGCGCTGGCGCGCAGCCGCGACCTGCCGATCGTCGCGCTGAAGGCCGGGCGCACGGCGGCCGGCCAGAAGGCGGCCAGCTCGCACACCGGCGCCATGGCGAGCGAGGACCGCGTGGTCGACGCGTTCTTCGAGCGCCACGGCATCTGGCGCGCGGCCGATCCCGCCGAGCTGGTGCGCGCCGCCGAGCTGTACGTCTCCGGCCGGCGGCCGCGCGGCGCGCGGCTGGTCTTCGTCAGCAACTCGGGGGCGAGCTGCGTGATGGCGGCCGATCACGCCGAGTCGAGGGCCATCCCCCTCGCTCCCATCTCCGAAGGAGCCAAGGCGAGACTGGGCAAGTTCCTGCCGGCATTCGCCTCGCTGCAGAACCCGATCGACATCACCGGCGCGCTGCTGAGCAACTCGAAGCTGTTCGGACAGGTGCTGCCGGTGGTCGGCGACGACGCGCAGAGCGAGCTGCTGCTCGTCGGCCTGCCGGTGGCCGGCACCGGCTACGACGTGCCGGGCTTCGCGCGCGACCTGGCCGATTTCCAGGGCCGCTATCCCCACGCCGTCGCCGTCGCGGCTACGCAGCCATCCGTGCGCGAGGAGTTCTCGAAGGCGGGCGTCGCGACGTTCGCGAGGGAGGGCGAGGCGATGGATGCGCTCCATCAGCTGGCCTGCCACACGACTCTCTTGCGAGGGGCTGCGCCGGCCTTGCCAACCGTGTACCCAGTGGGGAAGACACGTTTCCTGAACGAGGCAGACAGCCTCGCCATGCTCGCGAAAGCGGGCATCCAGGTCGTGGAGCACCGCCTCTGCCTCACCGAGAGCGAAGCGAAAGAAGCCAGGGAGTCGTTTGGAACGGTCGTGATGAAGGCATGTTCCAAGGACGTCCCGCACAAGAGCGACCACGGCCTGGTTGCGCTGGACGTGACCGACCCGGCGACGGAGTTCCGCCGGCAGAAGGCGAAGGTGGAGGGGCTGGCGGCAACCTTCGAGGGCGTGATCGTCGCGCGCAAGGCGGCGCGCGGCCGGGAACTCGCGCTCGGCGCACGGCTCGATCCGCAGTTCGGCCCGGTGGTGATGGTGGGCGACGGCGGCGTCTACCTGGAGGCGCTGCAGGACTTCCGCCTGCTGCTGCCGCCGTTCACAGTCGCCGAGGCGCATGAGGCGCTCGAGCGGCTGCGCGCGTTTCCCCTGCTGCGGGCGTTCCGCGGCCGGCCGGCGGCCGACACAGCGGCCTTCGCCGCCATGGCGGTGAAGCTCGGCGAAGCGATGCTCGCCTGGGGCGGCAAGGTCGCCTCGGTCGACGTCAATCCGGTGATCGTCGGCGAGCGGGGCGCGCTCGCGGTGGACGCGCTGGTCGAGGTGGCCGTATGAAACGCCGGCCGACCTTATAATCGGCGCCATGAAAATCCTGGTGAGCGTGAAGCGCGTCGTCGACTTCAACGTCAAGGTGCGCGTGAAGGCCGACGGCAGCGGCGTGGAGACCGCCAACGTCAAGATGTCGATGAACCCGTTCGACGAAATCGCGGTGGAGGAAGCGGTGCGGCTGAAGGAGGGCGGCGCCGCCACCGAGATCATCGCCGTCTCGTGCGGCCTGCAGGCCTGCCAGGAGACGCTGCGCACCGCGCTCGCCATCGGCGCCGACCGCGCCATCCTGGTGGAAAGCGACGCCGAGCTGCAGCCGCTCGCAGTAGCCAAGCTTCTTCAGAAAATTGTTCTAAAAGAGAATCCAAGCATGGTGATTCTCGGCAAGCAGGCGATCGACGACGACTCCAACCAGACCGGGCAGATGCTCGCCGCGCTGCTCGGCTGGCCGCAGGCGACGTTCGCCTCAAAAGTAAAGAAGGAAAATGAAATGCTTCAAGTCACCCGGGAAGTCGACGGGGGACTGGAAACCATCTCGATCAAGCTGCCGGCGGTGGTCACCACCGACCTGCGCCTGAACGAGCCGCGCTACGTCACGCTGCCGAACATCATGAAGGCGAAGAAGAAGACGCTCGAGACGCTGAAGCCCGATGCGCTCGGGGTGGACGTGTCCCCGCGCCTGAGCACCCTGAAGGTCGTGGAGCCGTCGAAGCGCAAGGCCGGCGTGAAGGTCGCCGACCCGAAGGCGCTGGTGGACAAGCTGCGCAACGAAGCGAAGGTGCTGTGATGGCGATCCTGGTAGTCGCGGAGCACGACAACAAGGCGGTCAAGAAGGCGACGCTCAACGCGGTCGCGGCGGCGCAGAAGCTGGGCGGGGAGATCCACGTGCTGGTCGCCGGGCAGGGCGCCGGCGAGGCGGCCAAGGCGGCCTCGCAGGTCGCCGGCGTCAAGAAAGTGCTGCATGCCGACGCGGCGCATCTTGGCGAGCAGCTGGCGGAGAACGTTTCGTCTTTGATTGTAGGAATTCACAAACCCTATACGCACCTG
>DASUZH010000230.1:0-3181 GCA_036376975.1 Burkholderiales bacterium
GTCGTCCCCGCCGTCGTCTACGTCGCCACCGAGATGGCCGGGCCCGGGCACCTGAAGCACCACGGCCGCGGCGACCTGGTGATCGGCGCGGTCGGCGGCCGCCCCGCGCGCGAGACCCTGCTGCAGATCCAGTCATGGTTCGCGGCCGCCGGCGTGCCGGTCGCAATCTCGGACAACGTCGCCGGCGAGCTCTGGAGCAAGCTGGTGCTGAACTGCGCCTACAACGCCGTCTCCGCCATCGCCCAGCTGCCCTACGGCAGGATGATCGAGGGCCCGGGCGTGCGCGAAACGATGCGCGCGGCGGTGGAGGAAACGCTCGCCGTGGCGAGCGCGAGCGGGGTGACCCTGCCGGCCGACATGCTGCAGAAGACCCTCGGCCTCGCCGCCACGATGCCGGCGCAGTTCTCCTCCACCGCGCAGGACCTCGCGCGCGGCAAGCCGACCGAGATCGACCACCTCAACGGCTACATCGCGCGCCGCGGCGACGCGCTCGGCATCCCGACCCCGGTGAACAAGGCGCTGCACGCCCTGGTCAAGCTGCTGGAATCCAAGCTCACCAGGCCATAGCGAAGGCGGGAAAGCACTCCGACTTCGCGCCGCGCGGGTCGCAGCCGGCCTCGAGCAGGCCGTCCTCCAGCTGCGCCGCGGAGACGAAGCCCTCGGTCCAGTCGGGCGCGACGTCGACGTCGTGGCCGCGCCGGCGCAGCTCGTCGATGGTCTTGCCGCCGAAGCGCGCTTCGATCCGCACCCTGTTGGGCAGGCCCTTGTGCGGCGCGAAGAAGCCGGGGAAGTGCTCGGTCGACAGGCGCGGCGCCTCGATCGCTTCCTGCAGGCCGAGGCCGAAGGCGGCGCGGTGCAGGAAGTACTGCAGCAGCCACTGCCCCTGGTTGTCGCCGCCCATGGTGCCGAAGGTCATCCACGGCTTGCCGCCCTTGAAGGCGAGCGACGGCGTGAGGGTGGTGCGCGGGCGCTTGCCGGGGGCGACGACGTTCGGGTGGTGCGCGGGGCCGAGGTAGAAGGTCATCATGCGCACCGACAGCGGGAAGCCGAGCGCCGGCATCACCTCGGCCGACCTCAGCCATCCGCCGCTGGGCGTGAAGGAGGCCATGTTGCCCTTCGCGTCGACCACGTCGACGTGCACCGTGCCGCCGCCCCAGTCCTTGGGCGTGAGGATCTCGTCCTCGGGCAGCAGCGCGGCGTTCCGCCTGGCGTCGCCCGGACGCAGTTCCTTGCTGGACCTGCGCATGTCGATCAATTCATTCCTCATTTCAGAATAATTTTCTGAAAGAAGAATCTCCGACGGCACCATCGTGTCGCCGTAGTACTGCTCGCGGTCGGCGAAGGCGAGCTTCATCGCCTCGACCAGCAGGTGGGCGTAGTCGGCGCTGGTATGGCCCATCGCCTTGAGGTCGTGGCGCGCCATCAGCGCGATGGTCTGCAGCTCGGCCGGCCCCTGCGTCCAGTAGCCGCACTTGAACAGCTCGAAGTCGCCGAAGCGCAGCGACACCGGCTGCTCGAGGCGCGTCTCGAAGCGCTCGAGGTCGCCGCGCGCGAGCAGGCCGTCGCGCTCCTTCGAGTACTTGGCGATCTCCGCCGCGACGTCGCCGCGGTAGAAGGCGTCGTGCGGGTTCTTCGCGTTCGCCAGGTAGTCGTACATGCGCGCGAGCGCCTCGTTCTTGACCAGCTCGCCGACTTCCGGCACGCGGCCGCCCTTCAGGTACAGCGCCGCGCTTCCCGGCCATTGCGAAAGGAACTTGTCGCGCAGCGCGACGAGGCCGTACTTGTACTGCTGGCGCAGGCCGGCCGACAGCGGGAAGCCGCCGGACGCGAGCTCGCGCGCGTGCGACGACACGTCGCGGAAGCTCATCGTGCCCCAGCGCTCGAGCACCGTCATCAGCGCGGAGAACGCGGCCGGAGCGCCCGCGGCGAGGATGCCCTCCTCGGGGATTTCCGCCAGGTTTCTTTTCCTGAACGCCTCGGGCGTGGCCGCCATCGGCGCGGCCATGTTGCCGTTCACCGCCACGACGCGGCTCTCGCCGGCGACGCGCAGCAGGATCGGGCACTCGCCGCCGATGGTGTGCATCTGCGGGTTGACCAGGCCCTCGACCAGCGTCGCGGCGACCGCGGCGTCGAACGCGTTGCCGCCCGCCTTCAGCACGTCGGCGGCGGCATTCGCGGAAAGGTAGGAATTCGAGGCCACCGCGCCGCGGCGGCCGATCAGGCGGGAATGGAACGTCGTCGCGTCGGTCGGCGCGACGCGGTAGGCGCGCAAGCTCATGCCGCTAGAATAGCGCGGCGATGCTCGATTTCCTGGTCGAAAGATGGATCGTCGAAGCCGTTTCGCGCGGCGAGTTCGACGGCTTGCCGGGCACCGGAGAGCCGCTGCCGCCCGAGGACAACGAGCTCGTCCCGGAAGACATGCGGCTCGCCTGGCGCGTGCTGAAGAACGCCGGCTTCTAGCGCAAGCCGTCGCCCCCGCGAAAGCGGGGGCCCATCGTTACTTCTTCTTCGCTTCGTAGTCCGCGATCGACTGCTTCAGGTCGCGGTATTCCTTGCACGGGAAGAAGCACAGCTTGTCGAGCACGCCGAGCTGCTCCTTCGCCTTGCCCACGTTGTTCACCATCAGGTAGGCCTCGCCCAGGTACTCGTTGGCCCCGCGGTGCTTCGGGTCGAGCCGCAGCGCTTCGTTGTAGTGCTTGAACACCAGGCTCATGTCCGGGTTCGGCCCCTTGCGCAGGCTGTAGGCGTACATGTTGTGGTACTCGGCGTCGTTGGGGTTGCGCGCCAGCACGTCCCGCCACAGCCCCTGCGCGTTCGCCCAGTCCTCGCGCTGCGTCGCGAGCGTGGCCCGCTCGGCCACCGGGTCGGACGGCCGGGAGTCGCTCGCCCCGCCGCCGCCGCCACCGCCGCCGCCGCCGGCGGCAAGGACCGCGCCCGGAGCGAGCAGCGCGGAAAGGAACAGCGCGCGAATCGATGCGTTCATGTGCTACCTCCGTTTCGCTTCAAAGTCGGCGATCGACTTCTTCAGGTCGTTGTATTCCTTGCAGGGCAGGAAGCAGATCTTGTCGAGCGCGCTGAGCTGCTCCTTCGCCTTGGGCAGGTTGTTGACCATCAGGTAGGCCTCGCCGAGGTACTCGTTGGCCCCCTTGTGCTTGGGCTCGATGCGCAGCGCCTCGTTGTA
>DASUZH010000231.1:0-12110 GCA_036376975.1 Burkholderiales bacterium
CTGCAGGCGTTGCTAACCACGATAGGAAGACAACAACATGAGTCGCTACCAGATCGCACTGGCGAACCTCGAACGGCGGCGCCAGATCACGCCGCTGCCGGCTGACCTCCGCTCCATCGCGGACGAGTTCCCGATCGCGCAGAAAAACTGGGAATGGGTCGCGCCGCATTTGTCGCGACGCATCTCCGGCATCTCCGAGCTGCGCGCGAGAGACCTGGTCGCGCGGAACGGCGGCAGCGCCAGCGAGATCAACGCGGCCCGCCACTGAGGCGGGTCGTCATGCGAAGCGGAGGGTCAAACGTCATGATCGACATCATCCTGGCAGCGATCGCTGCCGGCGTCGGCTACCTCATCGGCGGCTGGGTCGGCGCGGTGGCGAGCTTCTTCCTCTACCTGCCGTTCAGCATGTGGACGGCAGGCGAGGACGAGGTTGCCCGCCGCAGAACCCAGGACGACCTGCGCCGGGAGCCCGGCGAGTGAAACTCGCCGCGGAGGGGCTGAAGGTGCTGCTCATCGCGGACGCAGTGCTGGCCGTGATGATCGTGCTGGCTTGGATGGTGCTGACCCAGGCTTGTTGACGGCCGCGCAGCATGTCCGGTACTATTCATATATGAATCGATCCCGCATCCGCCAGCCCGCCTTCGCCGGCCCGGACCGCGAGCTCATGTTCTCGCTGATCAACGGCGCACGGACGGTGGAGCAGCGCCTGGAGGCCGCGCTCGCGGGAGTGGGGCTATCGATGGCCAAGTTCGGAGCGCTGACTCATCTGGTCGAAGCCGGCGAGCCGCTCACGCTGGGGGAATGCGCGGATCGCATGACCTGCGTGCGCTCCAACATCACGCAGCTCATGGGGCGCCTCGAGGCCGAGGGGCTGGTGGCGCGCATCGAGGACCCGAAGGACAGGCGGACGGTGCGGGCGGAGGTGACGCGGGCGGGGCTCGAGCGACAGGCGGCGGGCGCCAAGGCAGTGGCCATCGTTCAAGCCGGGCTTGCGAAGACGCTCAAGAGCATGGACCGGGGCACCTTGCAGCGCGCGCTGGCGGCCATCAAGTAGGCAACTTTTTTTTGGGGTAATACTACATATATGAATAGTACGAAGAAGGGGCTGCACCGGTTGAACCGATTCCTCGCCGCCTGCGCGGTGGCGCTTCTCATCGCACCCGCGCATGCGCAGATCGCGAAGAACGTGGTTGGCCAGAGTCCCTGGGGTCCGGGCGACGAGATCGGCGCGCTGAACATGATGTCCGAGGCATCCCGGCTGGACGCGCTCTCGCGCGCGGCGAGCGGCAAGGTCTACGACCTCGGCGTCGACCTGTTCGTCGGCATGCCGACCTGCTGCGGACCCTTCGGCGACCCGTCCTACCAGATCTGGATGACGCACGCGCCGGCTCGCGGCAACGGCAAGGGCTTGTCCTACAGCGGGGACGGGCTTTCCATGTACAGCCATGCCGGCACCCACATCGACACGCTCAACCACTTCGGCTTGAACGGGCAGATCTGGAACCGGGTTCGCGCCGAGGACGCGTTGGGCGTGCGCGGCTGGACCAAGTCGGGCGCCGACAAGTATCCACCCATCGTGTCGCGCGGCGTACTCATCGACGTAGCGGGAGCGAAAGGCGTGGCGAGACTGCCGGCGTCCTACGCGATCACGGCTGCGGACCTGCGCGAGGCCCTGGAGAAGCAGCGTACGACCCTGCGGCCGGGTGATGTGGTCCTGCTGCGCACCGGGCTCATGACCCTGTGGCCCGACCCCGCGAAGTACCGCCTGATGGACCAGGCCGGACTCAGCCTCGAAGCGGCGCAGTGGCTGGTGGATGGGCAGAAGGCAATGCTGATCGGCGCCGACAACTTCGGCGTGGAGAGCTTCCCTTCGAAGGACGCGGCGAACTTCGCGCCGCTGCACAGCTATCTGCTCGCCGAGAAGGGCGTGTCGCTGCTCGAGCTGGTGTGGCTGGAGGATCTGGCCAAGGACCGGGTCTATGAGTTTCTCTTCATTGCCTCGCCGCTCAAGCTGCGCGGGGCGACCGCCTCGCCGCTACGGCCGATCGCTATCCCGATCCGGCCGGGAACGTGAACTTCTTACCAACGGAGGGTCGTGATGTTCATCGTGCTTCTGAGGTTTTCGGACAACAAGGCGAAGGCAGGCGAGCATATGGCAGGCCACAAGGCATGGATCAAGCGTGGCTTCGATGACGGCGTCTTCTTGCTCACCGGCAGTCTGCAGGCGAACCAAGGCGGCATGGTGATGGCGGCCGGCACCTCGCGCGCCGACCTGCAAAAGCGGGTGAACGATGATCCGTTCGTGATCGAGGGCGTCGTTAGCGCTGAAATCATCGAGGCCAAGCCCTCCAGCGCCGATCCGCGCCTGAGCTTTCTCGTATGAGCGATGTAACCGCCGCCCGGCGTGAGGATATTGGTGGAGGCGGCGTCAACCGAACCTGACTGATGCTTCGCTGCGCGCGGCGGAATCGCGCGAGGCCGGAAAAAGAAACGGCCACCCGGAGGTGGCCGTCGAGTTGGTGGAGGCGGCGGGACAGCTGTTCCACCTCTTTCGAGGCGGGCTGGACTATGCCTTCATCCTGTTGCCAGGATGCGGAGCGTGTTATCCGCTTGCGCGGATCCTAGTGCGCGCTCTGCGGTTTCCCGCTCAGCGCGTCTATGAGTCTCTACAGGGCAGGCCTGAAGTTGGCCTTCTACCTACCCCTCGGCGTTGCCATGCCGCATTCTTGTGGCGGCAACAGGGTTCGCCGATGTGAGCCCCGTTATTCACTTCGCCCTTTCGGGCGAAGGCGACCGTACTGATCGAACCCGCGTCCGTAAACCATCCACAGTCAGGCCTACATGCTTAGCCTGGTGATTTGAGCTTCGCTTCGGGCGCGCCCACCGGCAGGCTCATCCTCGGCTAGCCGCTTCGACGGATCCCCCGGGCGAAGCGGCCACACCCGGGGGAGAGGCTGATGTGAATGACGCTGCACCCCCGCTTTCGCGGGGGCCTGGCCCATCAGCAGACCAGTGCAGCGTCTAGCCGGTATTAGGCGGCTAGAGCGAAACGCTCGTCGTTGGCGTTTGTAGTGTTTCCAGATGGATTTACGAGGTAACTGGGCCTCGGCATGCCCTGCGCTGCTTCAGTGTCCACGTCGAAACCAGGTCGCCCCCGGTGTTCGTTGTGCACGACTACTACAGTGGGTATTTTCCCATATATGGGTTGGTGCATGATTCGACAATGCCAAGCGAAAAAAAGATCCTGACTACGCACGTCGGCAGCCTGATCCGCCCTCCGGAGCTGCTGCCGTTCATCCGCGCGAAGCAGAACAAGGAGGCCTACGACGAGCAGGCGTATGCGAAATGCCTGCGAGAGTCGGTGGCGGCGGTGGTGAAGCGGCAGGTGGAGGCTGGCGTCGACATCCCGAGCGACGGCGAGTTCGGCAAGGGGATCAGCTGGTCGCAGTACGTCCTCGACCGGATGAGCGGCTTCATTCGCCGGCCGGCCAAGCCGGGCGAGCACGGCTTCGCGCGCGGCGCGGACCGGGCGCGCTTCGCGGATTTCTACAAGGAGCTCGACGCGGCCGACGGACCGCCGGCGGCGGTGAACGCGAGCGCGGGCATCGCGGTGTGCACGGGCGCGGTGAAGTACACCGGGCAGGCGGAGCTGCAGCGCGACATCGACAACTTCAAGGCCGCGCTGAAGGCGGCCGGCGCCCGGCAGGGCTTCCTGCCGGTGGCGGCGCCGGCGAGCGTGATCCCGGACCGCGTGAACGAGCACTACAAGTCCGAGGAAGACCTGCTGGTGGCCATCGCGGAGGCGATGCGCACGGAGTACAAGGCGATCGTCGACGCCGGCCTCTACGTGCAGCTCGACGACGCGCGCCTCGCGGTCACCTACGACCGCATGGTGCCGCCGAAGAGTTTCGCGGACTACAAGAGCTGGGTGGCGCGGCAGGTCGAGCTCATCAACCACGCGCTCGAGGGAATTCCGGAGGATCGCGTGCGCTACCACGTGTGCTGGGGAAGCTGGCCGGGCCCGCACACTACCGACGTGCCGCTGAAAAGCATCGTCGATGAGATCGTGAAGGTGAGGGCGGGCGCCTACCTGATCGAAGGGGCGAATCCCAGGCATGAGCATGAGTGGCAGGTCTGGCGACAGGCAAAGTTGCCCTCCGGACGCAAGCTTGGCCTTGGGGTGGTGAGCCATTCCACGAATATCGTCGAACACCCCGAACTCATTTCTGAACGGCTCAGCCGCGTTGCAAATCTGGTGGGGCGGGAGAATGTGCTCGCCAGCACCGACTGCGGCTTCGCGCAGGGGCCGTTCCATCGCCGCGTGCATCCGACGGTGATGTGGGCCAAGCTCGAGTCGCTGGCCGAAGGAGCCAGGCTGGCGGCAGCCTAGGGGGTGCGACGGCCGCCGGGCACTGCGCCTGGTGCAGTCCCGGTGAAGTCAACCTCAAGGAGGCGCAAGAGAGAGTGCGCTCCGGCGGCCGCGCATGCGCACAATGCGCCGGCGAGGCTTAAGGACTCCTTAAGCCCGTGCGCGCGGCCTGCTGCTTCTGGTAGATCAAGCGGATCAGGGTCACCGGCCGCTGGCTGTACGCCTGCGCGAGCTTGTCGACCTGGGCGGCGAGCGGCGGGCTGACCGGCCGGTAGCGCACGTGCCCTTCCGGATCGGCGACGACCAGGCCGTGGGTCTGGAACAGCTCCACGAAGCGCGCGCACTCGGCGGCGGCCAGGCCGTCCACCGTTCCCAGCCGCGCCAGCGCCGCTTCCGGCGCCCACCACCGGTCGGGATGGGCGCGCAGCAGGAGGAGCAGCTCCGCCGCCCGCAGCGCCGGGATGGCGGCGCGGACGAAGGCGCAGAACGGGTCGGGAAAATCGATGTCTTCCAAGCGGGCGTGCCGGCGTTTTCTTGCGGCCGATGGTCGGCCGCGGAGGGTTAAGCCAGACTTAAGGCGCGCGGCGCATACTCGCGAGCGATAATCCGGGGCGACGGCATGCGAGTCCTCCTCATCGAAGACGATCCGATGATCGGCCGCGCGGTAGTGAGCGGCCTGCACGACGGCGGCTACGCCGCCGACTGGGTGCGCGACGGCGCCGAGGCGGAGCTCGCGCTGGCGAACGGCGTCTACGACCTCGCGCTGCTCGATCTCGGCCTGCCGCGCCGCGACGGGCTGGAAATCCTCAAGGCGGTGCGCGGCGCGGGCAAGGACCTGCCGGTGGTGGTGATCACCGCGCGCGACTCGCTCGAGGACCGGGTGCGCGGCCTGGACAGCGGCGCCGACGATTACCTGGTCAAGCCGTTCGACCTCGACGAGCTGCTGGCGCGCGTGCGCGCCGTCCTGCGCCGCCGCAGCGGCCGCGGCACGCCCGAGATCGCCTACGGCGCGCTGAGCCTCGATCCGGCCTAGCGCCGCGTCACCTTCCGCGGCGCCGAAGTCGATCTGTCGGCGCGCGAGTTCAGCGTGCTGGAGGCGCTGCTCAGGGAGCCCGGCGCGGTGGTCTCGCGGGAGAAGCTGGAAGACGCGGTGTACGGCTGGGGCGAGGAGGTGGGCAGCAACAGCATCGAGGTCCACCTGCACCACCTGCGCCGCAAGCTCGAGCCCGGCATCATCCGCAACGTGCGCGGGGTCGGCTACCGCATCGCGCGACTCGATTGAGGTCGATCCGCGCCCGCCTGGTGGTCTGGCTGATCGGCGGACTGGCGGTCGGCGTCAGCGCCGTGCTGGTCGCCACCTACACCCTGACGCGCAAGCAGATCGGTGAGCTGTTCGACGAGGAGCTGAAGCAGGTCGCGCACGCGGTGCAGCTGCGCGACGAGCCGGGCCGCGCCGCCCGCGTGCGCATCGCCCGGCCGGGCTTCTTCCTCGCCGTGCGCGCCTACGACCGCTCGGGGCGGGTGCATTTCCAGACTGCGCTGCCGACCCTGCCGGTCGACCTGCCGCAGCTGTTCGCCGAGGGCTTCGAGCGGGTCGAAACGGGCGAAGGGCCCTGGCGCATCTATACGCACGTCACCGAGGAGGGCGTGGTCCAGGTCGGCCAGCCGGCGGCGACGCGCGACGCGCTGGCGCGCGACGTGTCGTTGCGCGTGGTGGTGCCGATGCTCTTGCTCGCGCTGCTGCTAACGGTGCTAGTCGCGTGGGCGCTGCGCAGGGGGCTGGCGCCGCTCGAGGAGGCCTCGCGCCGCGTGAGCGACCGCGACGCCTCGCGCCTCGACCCGCTGCCGGTGGACAACGTGCCGGAGGAGCTGCAGCCGCTGGTCGGCCAGGTGAACGCGCTGCTCGGCCGCCTGTCGGCGTCGCTCGACGCCGAGCGGCGCTTCCTCGCCGACGCCGCGCACGAGCTGCGCTCGCCGGTCGCGGCGCTCGCGCTGCAGGTGCAGCTCGCCGAGCGGGCGCATAGCCCGCAGGCGCGCGACGCCGCGTTCGACGAGCTGCGCCAGGGCATCGAGCGCGCCCGGCGCCTGGTGCAGCAGCTGCTCGACTACGCGCGGCTCGAGCCCGGCGTGGCGACCGAGCCGCGGCTGCGGGTGAACCTCGCCACGCTGGCGCGCGAGGCGGTGGGCGTGTTCTCGGCGCGCGCCGAGGAGCTCGACGTCGACCTCGGCGCCGACGCGCCGAGCGCGGTGTCGATCGACGGCCATCGCTCGGAGCTGCGCTCGGCGCTCGACAACCTGATCGACAACGCCCTGCGCTATGCCCCGGCGAAAAGCGCGATCACCGTCGCGGTGCGCCAGGAAGGGGGCCTCGCCCGCGTCACCGTCACCGACGCCGGGCCGGGCATCCCGCCGGCCGAGCGCGAGCGCGTCTTCGGGCGCTTCCACCGCGTGGTCGGCGACCCGACGCCGGGCACCGGCCTGGGCCTGGCCATTGTGAAGACCATCGTCGAGCGCCACGGCGGCAGCATCGCGCTGCGCGACGCGATGGCCGGCGGGCTGCCCGGGCTGGCGGTGGAGATCGAGCTGCCCGCCGCCTAGCGGCTTAAGGGTCGCTTAAGGAAGCCGGCGCTACCTTGCGTTCGACCCAGTCCGCGCCGGTCTCCCTTTTCCGGCGCGCCGAGGAGGAGGATTGGTCTGGGGTGGGCCGGGGCGAACTCGCACGCGTTCGCTCCGGCCCTGGTTTTTTGCGCAACGCCTAGGTGCGGCCGATTTCCTCGAAGCCCGACGCGCTTTCAAAGTCCCGCGGCGTGACGTAGCGCAGGTCGGCGGCCGAGACGTCGCGCGTGCGCACGTGGGCCGGCAGGATCGTATAGCCGACCAGCACGAACGCCTGCGCCAGCAGGCTGGAGCAGATGAAGCGCGTCGCGTCGGCGCTCACCGGCGGAACGGGCAGGCGGAACGGAAGGCGCAGCAGCGTCTTCGCGAGCGCCCAGGCATGCGCGAGGTCGTAGCGGTCGCCGACGTGCGTGAGAACCCAGTCGGCGAGCTTGACGCGATCGTCCTGCGCCAGCGCGGTCGGTCGAAGCACCAGCACGCGTTGCCCGAGGAACTCCGACAAGGGCACCGCGCGCACCCCGGCGGCGATGTCCGATTCCACGATGCAGCGCGGGTCCGCGCCTTCGTCGAGCGGGCCGACGTACATCGCCGCGTGCGCCCAGCGCGATCCGGTAAAGCGCCGCACCAGCGCGGCCGCCCGCGTGCGGCCGCTTGCGAGGACCACGTCGCCGCGGCGCAGGTCCGCGGCAAGCGAGCGCAGGTCGGCGCTTTCCGCCGTGCGGTACTGGCGCAGGGGCTGCGCCAGGTAGAGCACCAGCCGATGGATCAGGCGGGCCCGGCAGCGCGCGAAGTACGCCCGCATTGCAAGCTTACGGCGCGGCCTTCCGCGGCGCGTTCAGCGGCAGCACCTTGTGCTGCGCGGCCTGCTGTGCGATGCGCTCGCCGGCGCGCGCGCGCTCGAACGTCCTGCGGATGTCGGTCTCGTGGCTGGGGACGTACTTGAACGAGCGGTCGAGGATGCTTTTCATGTGGGCTCCTTGTGCTGAATGGAACCCTACCCGTGCTGAGTGGCGCGCGCGCCCGCGCCGGATTGCGCCGCGCGGACTATGACGTCAACGGCATGCGGCGCGAGTCGCGCGCCGACTACAGGGATTCACCAGCCTTTCAGGACCAGCTTGCCGATGGTGCTGCCCGACTCGATCTGGCGGTGCGCCTGGCGCAGGTTGGCGGCGTTGATCGGCGCCAGGCACTGCTTCATGGTGCCGCGCAGCCTGCCGGCGTCGAGCCAGTCGGCGACCTGGTTGAGCAGGCGGTGCTGCTCGATCATGTCGGGGGTCTTGAAGCGCGGGCGCGTGAACATCAGCTCGAAGTGGATCGCCGCGCTCTTCAGGCGCACCGCGTCGACGTTGAGCGGGTTCTTGTTGCCGACGATCATCACGATGCCGCCCTGCGGCGCGATCAGGTCGCCGATCGCCGCCCAGTGCTCGTCGACCTCGCTGAAGTTGGCGATGTAGTCGACGTGCTTCAGGCCGAGCGCCTCGAGCTGCGGGCGCATCGGCTGGCGGTGGCTGATGGTGTGGTCGGCGCCGAGCTCCTTGCACCACGCGATGGTCTCGGGGCGCGACGCGGTGGCGATCACCTTGAGCTGCGCCTGCTTCGCGATCTGGATGCCGATCGAGCCCACGCCGCCGGCGCCGCCGATGATCAGCATCGTCCGGTGCGGCGCGACTTTCAATCGATCGAAGAAAGCCTCCCACGCGGTGATCGCGGTGAGCGGGATCGCCGCGGCCTGCGCGAAGTCGAGCGACTTCGGCTTGCGGCCGACGATGCGCTCGTCGACCAGCTGGAACTGGCTGTTCGAGCCGGGCCGGCTGTTGTCGCCGGCGTAGTAGACAGGATCTCCCACGGAAAAAAGGGAAACCTGGTCGCCGACGGCGTGCACCGTGCCGGCGGCGTCGAAGCCCAGCACGCGCGGCGCCTGCGTGTCGGTCTTGCGCACCTTGTAGTCGACCGGGTTCACCGACACCGCCTCCACCTTCACCAGCACGTCGCGCCCGGAGGGCGACGGTACGGGAAGCTCGATGTCTTTCAGCGAGTCGATTTCCTTGCTCGTATGCGCGACGGCTTTCATGGCTTGTCCAGGAGTGGGATGAGGTCCTGCGGGCGTCCGATGACGGCCTCGGCCTGCCAGGTGCCGGGGCCGGCGTTGTCGGGGTGGTGGTAGCCCCAGTCGACTGCGATCGGCCGCATGCCCGCGGCGCGCGCCGCCTGGATGTCGCGCAGATCGTCGCCGAGGTAGCAGCAGGCGGCCGGGCCGAGGCCGAGCTTCTCCGCCGCGAGCAGCAGCGAGGCGGGGTGAGGCTTGAGGTGCGGCGTCGAATCGCCGCCCACCACGCAGGCGGGCGCGAGGCGAAGCGCGGCGACCACGCTCTCGGTGAAACGCATCGCCTTGTTGGTGACGATGCCCCAGCCGACGCCGCGCTCCGCGAGGCGGGCGAGCAGATCGGCGATGCCGGGGAACAGGCGGGTCTCGACGCAGGTGCGCTCGGCGTAGTACTCGAGGAACGTTTCGCGCAGGCCCTCGTACTCGCCGTCGCCCGGTTTCGCGCCGAGCCCGGCGAATACCAGGCCGCGCGCGCCGGCGGAAGCGAACGGACGCAGGCGCTCGATCGGCAGCGGCTCCATGCCCTGGTCGACGCGAATGCGGTTCACCGCCGCCGCCAGGTCGGGCGCGGTATCGGCCAACGTGCCATCCAGGTCGAAGAGGACCGCCTTCACTTCGTGCAGCGAAGCAGATAGTTCACGTCGCAGTCGCTGCCCAGGCGGTAGACGCGCGTGAGCGGGTTGTACGTCATGCCGACCAGCTCCTCCGCGCGCAGGCCGGCGGCGCGGCACCAGCGCGTGAGCTCGGAGGGCTTGATGAAGCGGGCGTAGTCGTGCGTGCCCTTCGGCAGCAGCTTGAGCACGTACTCGGCGCCGACCACGGCGAACAGGTACGACTTGGGATTACGGTTGATGGTGGAGAAGAACGCCTTCCCGCCGGGCTTCAGCAGCCGCGCGCAGGCGGCGACCATGGCGTCCGGCTCGGGCACGTGCTCGAGCAGCTCCATGCAGGTGACGACGTCGAATGCGCCGGCATTCTGCTCGGCGAAGGCTTCGGCGCTCTGTTTTAGATAACTGACTTTCAAGCCGCTTTCGTGCAGGTGCAGTTCCGCAACCCGCAACGCCTTGTCGGAGAGGTCGATGCCGGTGACCTGCGCGCCGAGCCGGGTCATCGCCTCGGTCAGGATGCCGCCGCCGCATCCGACGTCGAGCACCACCTTGCCCTTCAGGCCCGCATGCCGGTCGATCCAGCCCAGGCGCAGCGGGTTGATCTCGTGCAGCGGGCGGAACTCGCCCTCCGGGTCCCACCAGCGGTGGGCCAGCTGGCTGAATTTCTCCAGTTCCGCGGGATCGGCGTTCACGCCGGGATTGTCCCAAAAAAAAACCCCGCCGCAGCGGGGTTTCTTTCGACCGGAGAAACGGTCAGTTCTTGCGCGTGCCGATGACCTCGATCTCCGAGCGGCGGTTCTTGGCGCGGCCGCTGGCGGTCTTGTTGTCGGCGACCGGCTGCTTCTCGCCCTTGCCCTCGGTGTAGACGCGGTTGCCTTCGATGCCCTTGGAGGTCAGGTAGGCCTTGACCGCCTCGGCGCGGCGCACCGAGAGGGCCTGGTTGTACGCGTCGGTGCCGACCGAGTCGGCGTGGCCGATGGCGATGACCACCTCGAGGTTGATGGTGCGGATCTTGTTCGCCAGGTCGTCGAGCTTCGAGCGGCCGTCGGGCTTGACCACCGACTTGTCGAAGTCGAACAGCACGTCGGCGGCGAAGGTGATCTTCTCCGCCACCGGCTTCGGCTTCGGCGCCTCTGGCTTCGGCGCCGCAGGCTTCGCCGTCGGCGCGGGCGCCGGAGCGGGAGCGGGTGTCGGCGCGGGGGCGGGCGCGGGGGCCGGGGCTTCCTGGGTCGCGCAACCGGCGGCGAACGCGAGCGCGACGAGAAGATGCAGTTTGCGATTCATGTGTTCCCTCCCAACTTTGTCTGAATACTTATTCGGATCAAGAATCTGCATGACCCTCGAGGGCATTCTGCCACATCCTCCAGCGAGTGTCCAAGCCGGACAGCGCTTCGGGCAGCAGCACGCCCTCGCGGACGCGCGGCTCGCCGCTTATCCAGACGTCGCTCACGTGCTCGCGGCCGGCGGCATACACCAGCTGCGACACCGGATCGTAGAGCGGGGCGAGCTCCTCGGCGCCGAGGTCGACCGCGGTCAGGTCGGCGGCCTTGCCCGGCTCGATCGAGCCGATGAGCGCGCCGAGGCCGAGCGCCCCGGCGCCCGACAGCGTCGCGGCGCGCAGCGCGGCGTGCGCCGGCATCGCCTCGGCGTCGCCCGACACCGCCTTGGCGAGCAGCGCCGCGGTGCGCATCTCCTGCATCAGGTCGAGGCGGTTGTTGCTCGCCGCGCCGTCGGTGCCGAGCGCGACGTTCACCCCGCTGCGGAGCAGGGCGTGGACCGGGGCGAAGCCGCTCGCCAGCTTCAGGTTGGAGGAGGGGCAGTGCGCCACCGAGCAGCCGTGGCGGCCGAGCAGCTCGATCTCGGCCTGCTCCAGGTGCACCGCGTGCACCGCGATCAGGCCGGGCGACACCAGGCCGAGCCGGCGCAGGCGCTCGAGCGGGCGCACGCCGTGCTCGGACAGCGAGCGCGCCACCTCGTCGGCGGTCTCGTGCAGGTGCACGTGCACCGGCAGGTCGAGCTCGGCGGCGAGCGTGCCGACCTGCCGGAAAGTCGCGTCGGACACCGTGTACGGGGCGTGCGGCGCGAGGCAGAACGAGGCCAGCGGCCGGTCGCGCAGGCGGTCGCGCAGCGCAAGCCCCTTGCGCAGGTAGTCGGCCGCGTCCGAGGCGTACGGCGTCGGGAACTCGATCACGATGATGCCGAGCGCGACGCGCATGCCGGCGGCCGCGGCCGCCTCGAACGTCGCCTCCGGGAACATGTACATGTCGTTGAAGCAGGTGACGCCGCCGCGCAGCATCTCGGCGCAGGCGAGCAGCGTGCCGTCGCGCACGAACTGCGGCGAGACGTGCTGGGCCTCGGCCGGCCAGATGTGCTCCTGCAGCCAGCGCATGAGCGGCAGGTCGTCCGACAGGCC
>DASUZH010000232.1:0-2113 GCA_036376975.1 Burkholderiales bacterium
TCCTCGTGCGTGCGGTGGATCTGGATGGCGTGCGCGAAGCGCGCGAGCAGCGACATCATGCGCGGGCAGTGCCGCGTCACGTGGTCGGTCTCGTGCAGCACCAGGTAGAAGCGCCGCGTGCGGCTCGCCAGCAGGAACTGCTCGATGCGCTCGATGCGGCCGGGGTCGTTCAGCATCAGCGCGGCGCCGTCGGGGTCGAAGGCGCGCAGCTCGCGTCCCGGCTGCAGCAGCAAGCGGTCGACCGCGCCCTGGAAGCCGGCGCGGTCGTCGAAGCGCTCATACGCGGTTTCGCTGGTGTCGCTCATCTCGTCTTTTCGAGGTGCAGGTATCCGGCACGATGCCATTCCAGGATGTGGGTGGCAAGGCCGCGAAGCGCCGTGCCCGGGGCGCTACGCTTGTCTGCGAGGGTCTTCAATGGGGTTGCATTCCTTTTGTCCAGGGAGAGTGCTTCGCCGTTGATGAAAAACAGCTTCCCCGAGTAGAGCAGCTGCGTCTTCGGGTCGAGCACGACCCGCGCGCGGGAAAGGGGGAGGCGGCCGCGGCCGGGCCGGAACACGACGTGCGGCTTCGGCGTGGTGAGATATTGCCCGACGAACCGCTCGACGTCGCGCTTCGACCAGGTAATCCGATCGAGGGATCTTTTCGAGTGGGCGAGCAGCTCGCGCGGGATGCGTGCGGCGCGCCGCGCCGGCCGCAGGCCGGGGTCGCGGTAGCGCGAATCGGGCAGGCCGCGCTCGTGCAGCCAGTCGAGGAAGGCCGCGCCGAGCTCCGCGCCGCGCGGCGTGCGGAAGCCGATCGAGTAGGTGAAGCAGGGCTCGAGCGCGACGCCGTCGTGCTTCACCCCCGGCGGCAGGTACAGCATGTCGCCCGCCGCCAGCACATATTCTTTTATCTTGTTATTCGAGAGCCAGACTCTCCAGCGCCGCCTGCCGGGACCCTGCAGCAGGAATACGTCGTATGAATCGACGTGCGGCCCGACGCCGCCGCCGGTCTCGGCATAGCTCACCATCAGGTCGTCGAGCCGGGCCTGCGGCACGAAGGCGAAGCGGCGCAGCAGCGCGTCGGCCGCCGCCAGGTGCAGGTTTACGCCGCTTACCAGCAGGGTCGAGTTCCTTCTTAAAGTGATTTCTCCGCTGAACGGCCCGTGCGCGGTTTCCCACCGTGCGCCGCGGCGCTTCACGATGCGGGATTCTGCGTCGTCGCGCACCGCGAGCGCGAGCAGCGCCCGCTTGTCGAGCATCGCGCCGGCGCCGGGCAGCGCGCCGCGCACGAGAAGCGGGCGCTTCTGCCAATGACGGCGCAGGAACGTGCGGGCCGAAAGACCGCCGAGAAGTTTCATCGAAGCGCTACTGTAGCGAAGGAACTACAAACGCGCCGCGTCACTTGCATAAGTAAAAATGTTTTGGCATAGAATCGCCGCACATGCTGCAAGCGGGACAACCGGCTCCAGTGTTCGACCTTCCCGACGCCGACATGCAGAACGTGAGCCTGTCGGAGTTCAAGGGGAAGAAGCATGTCGTGCTGTACTTCTATCCGCGCGACGGCACGCCCGGCTGCACCATGGTCACCACCGAGTTCTCCGACCACGAGGAAGAGTTCGTCAAGCACGACTGCGTGGTGCTGGGAGTGTCGCGCGACGACTGCCTGACGCACGCCGACTTTCGGGACCGCAACGGCGTCACCATCGGCCTGCTGTCCGATCCCGAGGGCGAGGTGTGCCGCAAGTACGGGGTGATCCAGGAGAAGGACACCGAGGCCGGGCGGCGCGAGTGCCTGGTTCGCTCGACCTTCCTGATCGACAAGAAGGGCGTCATCCGCCACGCCGAGTACGACGTCAAGCCGCGCGGCCTGGCCGCGGAAGTGTTCGACCTGGTGAGGCGGCTGCGGACGTAGCCAAGGACACCGTCGTATCGCTGCGCGTCGCGATGCACGACGCGCAGGGCGTCGAGATCGGCGCCCCGGCCGAGACCACCTACCTGCACGGCGGCTACGGCGGCCTGCTCGACGGCCTCGAGCGCGCGCTCGACGGCAAGCGCGCCGGCGACAAGGTGCAGGTGCAGCTCGAGCCCGAGGACGCCTTCGGCGAGTACGACGCGGAGCTGGTGCGCCTCGA
>DASUZH010000233.1:0-5551 GCA_036376975.1 Burkholderiales bacterium
GTGTTCGGCGCGGACGAGATCAACCGCAAGGGGGGCGTGCTCGGCCGCAAGATCGAGCTGCTGATCGAGGACGACCAGTCGCGGCCCGACATCTCCGCCGCGCTGGCGCGCAAGCTGGTCGACCAGGGCGCGGTGTTCATCCTCAGCGTGTCGCTCAGCCCGGCCACCCAGCAGCAGCAGACGGTGACCAAGGAGGCGAAGACGCCGCAGATGACGCCGATGAACTCGGCCGACTACCTGACCACGCAGCTCGACAACCCGTACTTCTGGCAGACCGGCCCGCTCGGCTCGACCCAGGGCGCCACGCTGCTCGCGCACGCCCGCTCGAAGAATCTCAAGCGCGTGGCGCTGATCACCGACAACTCCGACCTCGGCCAGGCCATCGGCAAGGCCTTCAAGGGCGCGCTGGAGAAGGCCAACATCCAGATCGTCGCCGACGAGGTGGTGGCGCGCGGCGCGACCACGGCGATGCCGCAGATGCAGAAGATCCGCGCCGCCAACCCCGAGGCGATGTTCCTCGCCGGCGTGCTGACGGCGGAGAACGTGCTCATCTTCCGCGCCTACAGGGAGCTCGGGGTGAAGTTCCCGATCCACTCCTCCTACAACCTCTCGGTGCCGATCTACGAGACCGTGGCGAAGGGGCTGATCGACGGCATCACCTTCGTCGACGCGTACGACCCGGACAAGCCCGAGGTGAAGGCGTTCGTCGCCGCCTACAAGAAGGCCACCGGCAAGGACTCGCAGAACCTGCACGGCTACGGCTACGACGGCATCAACCTGATCGCCGACGCGATCCGCCGCGCCGGCTCGACCGACAAGGAGAAGATCCGCGCCGCCATGCAGGCGACCAACTACGCCGGCGTGATGGGCAAGAAGGGAATGCGCTACACCTTCCCCGAGGGCAAGCGCGCCGGCTTCGACACCGACGGCATGGTGGTGCGCGTTTACGAGAAGGACAAGCAAGGCCGCGTCGTTCACGTCGGTCAGAAGTAAGGCTTGCAGGATTTCCTCGAGCTCGCCGTCAGCGCGACGGCCTCGGGCTGCGTCTATGGCCTGATCGCGCTCGCCTACCTGCTGATGATCCGCCCGACCGGGATCATCAACTTCGCGGTGGGCGAGTGGGCGATGGTGGCGGCGTTCGGCGGGCACCTCCTGCTGTCCCGCTATGAATGGAACTACGCCGTCGGCATGGCGCTGGTGCTCGGCTTCATGTTCGCGGTCGGCTTGGTCACCGAACGCGTCGCGGTCAGGCCACTGGTCCGCCAGCCGATCCTCGCGCCGATCCTCGCGCTGCTCGGCGTGCTGGTGGTGACGCGCGAGCTGATCTCGGTCAGCTTCCCGCCCGATCCGCTGCCGGTGCCGTTCCCGTTCGGCATCGGGCGGCTCGAGTTCGGGCCGGTCGGCGGCTCGTACCAGAACTTCTTCATCATCGGCCTCACGCTGCTGACGTTCGTCGCGGCGTGGCTGTTCTTCGAGAAGACGCTGTGGGGCAAGGCGTTCGAGGCGGTCGCGCTCAACCGCCGCGCCGCCGCGTTGATGGGGATCAACCTCTCGCGCGTCACCGCGTTCTCGTTCGGCGCCGGCGCCGCAGTGGCCGGCCTGGGCGGCCTGCTGGTGTCGCCGAACGTGTCGGCGCACTACCTGATGGGCGTGCCGCTCGCGATCCAGGGCTTCACCGCGCTGGTGATCGGCGGGGTGGGGCGGGTGGAGGGCGCGCTGCTGGGCGGGCTGCTGCTCGCTTTCGCCGAGCAGCTCACCATCCGCTACGCGCCGATCCCGGGCGGCTACGCGCAGGGCGTGCCGCTTCTTTTCCTGATCGTTTTCCTGGTCGTGCGGCCGACCGGACTGTTGAGGGCCAAGGCGTGATCCGCTTCCTCGTCGCCTTCATCGTTCTTGCCGCGGCGCCGTTCTTCCTCGGCGACTACCACAACGACGTCTACCGCAAGATGCTGCTGTGGATCGCGCTCGCGCTCGGCTACAACTTCCTGTTCGGCATCTGCGGGCAGGTGGCGTTCTCGCATTTCGCGTTCTACGGCATCGGCGCCTACTCGGTGGTGATCCTGCTGTTCCAGCTCAGCGTGCCGCTGCCGCTCGCCATCCTGCTCGGCATCGGCATCTGCGTGCTGGTCGCGCTGGCGGTAGCGATCCCGTCGACCCGCCTGGAGGGCTTCTACCTCGCGCTCGCCACGCTCGCGCTGGCGCAGCTCTTCGTGGTGATCCTGAACGAGGGCGGCGCGGTGACCGGCGGCACGGGCGGCATCGCCAACTACCGCCTGCCGTCGATCTTCGGCTTCCAGGTGCGCGGTCCCTGGTACACGGCGGTCATCGTGCTGCTCGTCCTGTTCACGTACTGGATCCTGGCCAGGCTCGACCGCTCCTGGTTCGGGCGCGCCTGCCGCGCGGTGCGCGACAACCCGGAAGCGGCGGCGGCGATGGGCGTCGACGTGGCGCGCACCAAGGTGATCGCGTTCACGCTCACCAGCGCGCTCGCCGGCATCGCCGGCATGGTCTACGCCTTCGTCGACAACACGGTCAACCCGCCCATCTTCGGCCTCGACAACGCCTTCCTGCTGCTGTTCATGGTGATCGTCGGCGGCTCTGGGCGGCACGCCGGCGCCGTGATCGGCGCGGCGCTGCTGTTCCTGCTGCCGTTCTGGCTCTCGCCGATCGTCGGCCACCACCACGTGCTGGTGTTCGGCGTGCTGATGCTGGCGGCGATCCTGCTGCAGCCCCAGGGCCTCATCGGAGTTTTTGACTCCATTAGAAGAAAATTGTGAAAACGAAGATATTGGAGATCAAGAACCTTACCAAGCGCTTCGGCGGGCTGACGGCGGTCGCCGGGCTCGACTTCGAGGTGCGCGAGGGCGAGATCCTCGGCATGATCGGCCCCAACGGCGCCGGCAAGAGCACCACCTTCAACCTGATCGCCGGCGCCTATCCCGCGAGCGGCGGCGAGGTGCGCTTCGCCGGCGAGAACATCCTCGGCCTGCCGCCGCACCGGATCGCGGCGCGCGGCGTGCTGCGCACCTTCCAGCACAACCGGCCGTTCTCCGGCATGTCGGTGCTCGAGAACGTCCTCGTAGGCGCGCACACGCAGTTTCGCGGCGGTGTGTTCTCGGCCAAGGCGCGTGAGGAGGAGGCGCAGCGCCGCCGCAGGGCACAAGAGCTGATCGAGTTCGTCGGACTGGGCGAACTGCGGGAGGCCGATGTCGGCACGTTGTCCTTCGGCCAGGGCCGCCTGCTCGAGATCGCCCGCGCCCTCGCCGGCGAGCCGAAGCTGATGCTGTTCGACGAGCCCGCCGCCGGCCTGACGCCGGCCGAGCTCGAGCGGCTGGCGGGCATCATCCGCGGCATCGCCGCTCGCGGCATCGCCGTGCTGCTGATCGAGCACGACATGCACTTCCTGCTGCCGCTCGCCCACCGCGTGGTGGTGCTCAACTTCGGCGCCAAGATCGCCGACGGCCTGCCCGACGACATCCGCGCCAACCCCGCGGTGACGGAGGCCTATCTCGGGAGCAGCCATGCTGCGGCTCGCTGAGCTGAAAGCCGGCTATGGCGCTGCGCCGGTGCTGCAGGGCGTCGGCCTGTCGGTGGAGAAGGGCGAGACCGTCGCCTTGCTCGGTCCGAACGGGGCCGGCAAGTCGACTCTGATGGCGGCGATTACAGGCACCCTGCAGAGCCGCTCCGGAACGATCGAGCTGGATGGTAGAAATCTTATTAACTATCGAAGCCATGATATTGTTAAACAAGGGATTTCACTAGTTCCAGAGGGGCGCTTGGTGTTCCCGCCATTCAACGTGGAGGACAACCTCCGGCTTGGCGCGATCCGTCTTGCGGGCAGCCTGAACGAGCGCTACGACTATGTGTACGGCCTGTTCCCGCGGCTGGCCGAGCGCCGCCGCCAGGCGGCCGGCACGCTGTCGGGCGGCGAGCAGCAGATGCTGGCGATCGGCCGCGCGCTGATGAGCGCGCCGCGCCTGCTGCTGCTCGACGAGCCGTTCCTCGGCCTCGCGCCCCTCGTCGTCGAGGATATCCGGGCGGCCCTGGGGAAGCTGCGCTCGGCGGGGCTGACCATGCTGATGGTCGAGCAGAAGCTCGACATCGCGCTCGCCTTCGCGCAGCGCGCCTACGTGATGATCAAGGGCAGGATCGTGCTGGAGGAATCGACCGCCGCGCTGGCGCGGCGGCCGGACCTGGCGGACCTGTACTTCGCTCTCGCTACTTCTTCACCTGCATCCGCGTAATCCAGGGCGCGAACCCGGCCAGCAGGTCGGTGAGGAACTTCTTCGACGCCTCGTCGGTGAGCTTGCCGTCCTGGAACTTCGTCGCCGACGCGCCGATGAACACTTCGGGCCGGGGCAGCACGTGCGCCCAGAGCTGGCCGAGGATGCGGCGCATGTCGTACTGAACGCGCGCGCCGCCGAGCGGGCCGGGCGTGCAGGAGAACATCGCCACCGGCTTGTCCTGCCAGGACTGGTTCGGCGGGCGGGAGGCCCAGTCGATCGCATTCTTCAGCGGCGCGGTGAGCGAGAAGTTGTACTCCGGGCACGCGATCAGCACGCCGTCGGCCGCCGACACCTGCGCGCGGAAGCGTTTCGCCGGCTCGGGAATCGCGGCGTCGAACACGTCCTGGTTGAACAGCGGGATGTCGCCGATCTCCGCGATGGTGTCCATCGTCATGCCTGCGGGCATCAACTCGCGGCAGGCCTTGAGCGCCACCATGTTGAGGGAGCCTTTGCGCAGGCTGCCGCAGATGCCGAGAATCTTCATTTAGCTTTCCTTCCTTTTCCGAAGGCGCGAGTTTAGTGCCTCTTGCCAACCGCGGGCCGCCGGCCTAGACTCGGTTCGCTGCAAACGGGGGTGCCGGCAGACTCCCCGTATCGAGACGCTCCCCGCGTCCAAGCTCTGCTCTGACCCGGCCTGCGCCGGAAAGGAGCTCAAGTCATGCGGTACTCGTTGCAACCCATCCATTGCCGTCCCTGGACGCTGAACGGCTTCTCGTCGAAATTGATCGAAAGCCACTACGAGAACAACTACGGCGGCGCCCTGAGGCGCCTGAACGCGATCACCGAGCAGCTCGAGGGGCTCGACCCGGACAAGACGCCCGCTCACGTGCTGAACGGCCTGAAGCGCGACCAGCTCATCGCCCTCAACTCGACCCTGCTGCACGAGATCTATTTCGCCAGCATGGGCGGCGACGGCAACAAAGTCACCCCCGTGCTCGCTGACGTGATCGCACGCGACTTCGGCTCGGTCGAGCGCTGGCGCAGCGAGTTCATCGCGATGGCCAACGCCTTGGGCGGCGGCTCGGGCTGGGTGCTGCTCACCTATGTGCCGCGCGACGGGCGGCTGCTCAACCAGTGCGCGTCGGACCACAGCCAGTCGATCGCCGGGGGTGTCCCGATCCTGGCGCTCGACATGTACGAGCACTCCTACCACATCGACTTCGGCGCGAACGTCGGGGCCTACGTCGATACCTTCCTGCGCAACATCGACTGGAAGGGCGTCGCCGCGCGCTACGGCGACGCGGCCAGGATCGAGCCGCTGCGCC
>DASUZH010000234.1:0-2707 GCA_036376975.1 Burkholderiales bacterium
CATCTTCCAGGCTTTTAGGAGAGTAAGTCCTTGAACAATATGCTGAAGAACCTGGTCATCTGGCTCGTTATCGGGCTGGTGCTGATGACCGTGTTCAACCAGTTCAATACCCGGCAATCGGCGCAGGCGCCGATGGAGTACTCGCAGTTCCTGGAGGAGGTGAAGTCCGGGCGCATCTCCAAGGTCACCATCGAGGGCCGCCAGCTCAAGGCCACCACCAGCGAAGGCAAGCGCGTCACGAGCTACTCGCCGGGCGATATCTGGCTGGTTTCGGACCTGCTCAAGTACGGCGTCAAGATCGAGGCCAAGCCGGAAGAGGAGCCGTCGCTCCTCATGAACATCTTCGTGTCCTGGTTCCCGATGCTGTTGCTCATCGGCGTGTGGATCTTCTTCATGCGCCAGATGCAGGGCGGCGGGCGCGGCGGCGCGTTCTCCTTCGGCAAGTCGCGCGCGCGCATGCTCGATGAGTCCACCAACACGGTCACCTTCGCCGACGTCGCCGGCTGCGAGGAGGCGAAGGAGGAAGTCTCCGAGCTGGTCGACTTCCTGCGCGATCCCTCCAAGTTCCAGAAGCTCGGCGGCCGCATCCCGCGCGGCGTGCTGATGGTCGGCGCCCCGGGCACCGGCAAGACGCTGCTCGCGCGCGCCATCGCCGGCGAGGCCAAGGTGCCGTTCTTCTCGATTTCCGGCTCCGACTTCGTCGAGATGTTCGTCGGCGTCGGCGCGGCGCGCGTGCGCGACATGTTCGAGCAGGCGAAGAAGCACGCGCCCTGCATCGTGTTCATCGACGAGATCGATGCGGTCGGTCGGCAGCGCGGCGCCGGCCTCGGCGGCGGCAACGACGAGCGCGAGCAGACGCTGAACCAGATGCTGGTCGAGATGGACGGCTTCGAGGCGACGATGGGGGTGATCGTCATCGCCGCCACCAACCGGCCCGACGTGCTCGACCCGGCGCTGCTGCGCCCGGGCCGCTTCGACCGCCAGGTGGTGGTGCCGCTGCCCGACATCCGCGGCCGCACCGAGATCCTCAAGGTGCACATGCGCAAGGTGCCCCTCGCGCCCGACGTGCAGCCCGAGATCATCGCGCGCGGCACGCCCGGCTTCTCGGGGGCCGACCTCGCCAACATCGTCAACGAGGCGGCGCTGTTCGCCGCCCGCGGCAACAAGCGCCTGGTCGACATGGAAGACTTCGAGCGCGCCAAGGACAAGATCCTGATGGGTGCCGAGCGGCGCTCTATGGTGATGTCGGAGGAGGAGCGCAAGACCACCGCCTACCACGAGTCCGGCCACGCCGTGGTCGGCCGCATGCTGCCGAAGGCCGACCCGATCCACAAGGTCACCATCATCCCGCGCGGCCGCGCGCTCGGCGTCACCTTCTTCCTGCCGGAGAAGGACCGCTACGGGCTCGACCGCGAGCAGATGCTGGCGCAGATCGCCGTCTCGTTCGGCGGCCGCGTCGCCGAGGAGCTGTTCCTCAACCAGAAGACCACCGGCGCGCGGCAGGACTTCGAGAGCGCGACCAGCATCGCGCGCGACATGGTGACGCGCTACGGCATGTCCGACGAGCTCGGCCCGATGGTGTACGGCGAGAACGAGGGCGAGGTGTTCCTCGGCCGCTCGGTCACCACGCACAAGAGCGTCTCGGAGGCGACCATGCAGAAGGTCGACGCCGAGATCCGCCGCATCATCGACGAGCAGTACATGCTGGCGCGCAAGCTGATCGAGCAGAGCCGCGACAAGGTCGAGATCATGGCGAAGGCGCTGCTCGAGTGGGAGACGCTCGACTCCGAGCAGGTGAACGACATCATGGCCGGCCGCCCGCCGCGGCCGCCGAAGCCCGCCGCCGGCGCCACGCCGTCGGCGCCCTCCGACGGCGCCGCTGGCACCCACGGCGCGCCCGCGCCTGCCGGCTAACTCGGTCATCCCCGCGCAAGCGGGGATCCAGAAGTTGCTGTGCGGCAGCTACGAGCTGCCGCTGGACCGACCGCTGGTGATGGGCGTGGTGAACGTCACGCCCGATTCCTTTTCCGACGGCGGCCGCTTCGAGGATGCGGAGGCGGCGCTCGCGCACGCCTGGAGCCTGCTCGAGGACGGCGCCGACATCCTCGACGTCGGCGGCGAATCCACCCGTCCCGGCGCCGCGCAAGTCTCCGAGGCGGAAGAGCTGCGCCGCATCCTGCCGGTGGTTCGCCAGCTGCGCGACGCCCCGATCTCGGTAGACACGCGCAAGCCGGCAGTCATGCGCGCCGCGCTCGATGCCGGCGCATCGATGATCAACGACATCGAGGCCTTGCAGGCGCCGGGCGCCATGGAGGCCGTCGTCAAAAGCAAGTGCGCCGTCTGCCTCATGCACATGAAGGGGCAGCCGGCGACTATGCAGCAGGAACCGCACTACGATGACGTGGTCGGCGAGGTGCTGGATTTCCTGCAGAAAAGAAAGCAGGCCGCCATGCAGGCGGGCATCGCCCAGGAGCGCATCGTGATCGACCCCGGCTTCGGGTTCGGGAAGACCCTGCAGCACAACCTGGAGGTCCTCAGGAATCTCTCCAGGTTCACCACGCTGGGCCCGGTGCTGGCCGGCTGGTCGCGCAAGTCCAGCCTGGGCAAGCTGACCGGCCGCCCGGCCGACGAGCGGCTGGCGCCCAGCCTCGCGGCGGCTTTGCTTGCTTTGCAGGGCGGGGCGACAATACTGAGGGTGCACGACGTA
>DASUZH010000235.1:0-3356 GCA_036376975.1 Burkholderiales bacterium
GCTGCTGCTTGCGCTGCGCGCCGTCGGGTCGCAGCTCGGCTGGGGCTTCCAGCTGCAGTCGCCGGTCACCGTCGGCCTGCTCGCGGCCTTGTTCCTCGTCCTCGCGCTCAATCTTTCCGGCCTGTTCGAGTTCCGCTTCGCATTCGCCGGCCAGCCGGGCGGGCATTTCCTCTCCGGCGTGCTCGCGGTCGTGGTCGCTTCGCCGTGCACGGCGCCCTTCATGGGCGCGGCGCTCGGCTACGCTGTGCTCGAGTCGGGCTGGCGCGCGCTTGCCGTATTCACGGCGCTCGGCCTCGGCATGGCGCTGCCGTACGCGGCGCTCGCCGCCGCGCCGGGATGGCGGCGCTACCTGCCGAAGCCCGGGCCCTGGATGCCGCGCCTCAAGCGCTGGCTCGCGGTGCCGCTGTATGCCACGGTGCTGTGGCTCGGTTGGGTGTTTGCGCAGCAAGTGAGTTTCTTTCAGGAGAAGCACGACGCGGCCTGGGAGCCCTATTCGGCGCAGAAGGTCGCGTCGCTCCAGGCCGCCGGCAAGCCGGTGTTCGTCGATTTCACCGCCGCCTGGTGCGTGACCTGCCAGGTGAACGAGCGGGTGGTGCTTTCCCGCGACGACGTCATGGCCGCGTTTCGTGACAAGGGCGTGACGCTGGTGCGCGCGGACTGGACGCGCCGCGACCCCGAGATCGCCCGCGCGCTCGCCGAGCTGGGGCGCAGCGGCGTGCCCGCCTACGTCCTCTACAAGCCCGGGCGGGCGCCCCTCGTGCTGCCCGAGCTTCTCACCCCGCAGCGCGTGCTCGAGGCGCTGGACGGATAGAATCCCCTTCCTTGGAGGTCCTCATGAAACACCTGTTCGTTGCACTGATCCTCGCCACCGCCTCGAGCGCGTGGGCGCAGAAGGTCGGCCAGCCCGCGCCGGATTTCAGCGCGCCCGACACGCAGGGCAAGGCGGTCAAGCTTTCCGACTACAAGGGCAAGTACGTGGTGCTCGAGTGGGTCAACCCCGATTGCCCCTACGTGCGCCGCCACTACAACAGCGGCAACATGCCGTCGCTGCAGAAGGAGTTCGGCGCGAAGGACGTGGTCTGGCTGAGCGTCAATTCCACCAACCAGTCCTCCAGCGAGTTCAAGACGCCGCAGGAGATGACGAAGTGGATGGCGGAGAAAGGCGCTTCGCCCAAGGCGACGCTGATCGACAAGGACAGCAAGGTCGGCAAGCTCTACGACGCGCGCACCACCCCGCACATGTACGTCATCGACCCGCAGGGCAAGCTGATCTACGCCGGCGCCATCGACGACAAGCGCTGGGCCACCGAGGCCGGCACCAAGAGCGCGAACAACCACGTGCGCGCCGCGCTCGGCGAGGCGATGGCCGGCAAGCCGGTGAGCGTGTCCGCCACCTCGCCCTACGGCTGCACCGTCAAGTACAACTAATGGCTGAAAACAACATGGTGCCGGTGACCATCCTCACCGGCTTCCTCGGCGCCGGCAAGACGACGCTGCTCAACCGCATCCTGAAGGAGGACCACGGCCACAGGATCGCGGTGATCGAGAACGAGTTCGGCGAGAGCGGCGTCGACGGCGAGATCCTCGAGCGCACCGAGGAGCAGATCGTCGAGATGAACAACGGCTGCATCTGCTGCACCGTGCGCGGCGACCTGATCCGCATCCTCGGCGACCTGAAGGAGAAGCGCGACGGCGGCAAGCTGAAGTTCGACCGCGTGGTGATCGAGACCACCGGCATGGCCGACCCCGGCCCGGTGGCGCAGACCTTCTTCACCGACGAGGAGATCGGCAACTACTACCTGCTCGACTCGATCCTCACGGTGGTCGACGCGAAGCACGCGCCCAAGCAGCTCGACGAGTTCCACGAGGCGCAGGAGCAGGTCGGCTTCGCCGACCGCATCCTGATGTCGAAAACCGACCTGGTGACCGATACCGACGTCGAGAACCTGGCCAAGCGGCTGAAGCGCATGAACCCGCGCGCCCCGGTGAAGAAGGTCCATTTTGGGGAAGCAAAAATCGAGGAAATCCTGGATATCCGCGGCTTCAACCTGAACGCGATCCTCGAGCTCGACCCCGAGTTCCTCACCGACTCGCACCACGAGCACCACGACGAGGTGGAGTCGTTCGTGTTCAAGTCCGACAAGCCGTTCGACGGCGCCAAGCTCGAGCAATTCCTCTCCGGCATGATCCAGGTCTACGGCCCCGACCTGCTGCGCTACAAGGGCGTGCTGTGGATGAAGGGCAAGAAGCAGCGCGTCGTGTTCCAGGGCGTGCACATGATGATGGGCGGCGACATGGGCAAGGAATGGGGCAAGGGCGAGAAGAAGAGCTCGACCCTGGTGTTCATCGGCAAGAAGCTGCCGAAGGACCTGTTCCTCGCCGGCCTGGAGCAATGCCTGGCCGCATGATCGCGGTCAGGAGCCTCTCCCACACCTACGACGGCAACCGCGCGCTGAGCCTCCCGCAATGGGAGGCCGCGCCGGGCAGCCGCTGGCTGGTCCTCGGGCCATCCGGCTGCGGCAAGACCACGCTGCTGCACGTTCTTGCGGGCCTGATCAGGCCGGCCGAGGGTGAAGTCAGCGTCGACGGCATCAAGCTGCACAACCTGAAGAATTCCGAGATCGATGCCTGGCGTGGCACCGCCGTCGGCATCGTGCTGCAGGCGCTGCATCTGGTGCCGCACCTCAGCGTGCGCGACAACCTGCGCCTCGCGCAGTACCTCGCGCGCGCGCCGCAGAGCGATGCCGCGGTCGGCGAGGCGCTTGCCGCGCTCGGCGTGGCGGACAAGGCGGCGCGCCGGCCGCACGAGCTGTCGCAGGGCGAGCAGCAGCGCGTGGCGATCGCGCGCGCGGTGGTGAACGGGCCGAAGCTGCTGCTGGCGGACGAGCCGACCGCGAGCCTCGACGACGCGGCCGCGGCACGCGCGGTCGAGCTGCTGTTTGCCGCCGCCGAGCGGCGCGGCGCCACGCTGGTCGTGGCGACGCATGACTCGCGCGTGAAGCAGCACTTCAGCAACATGCTAAGGCTTTGAACCTCGCTTCCCTTTCCGCCGGCTACCTGCGCGCGCGCCCGCTGCAGACCGCGCTCAGCCTGCTGCTGCTCGCGCTCGGCGCGGGCACCATCGTCACCCTGCTGCTGGTGGTCGGCCAGCTCGAGTCGCGCATGGGGCGCGACGCGCGCGGCATCGACCTGGTGGTCGGCGCGAAGGGCAGCCCGATGCAGCTGATCCTGTCGGGCATCTACCACGCCGACGCGCCCACCGGAAACATCCCGCTTGCAGCAGTCGATCTCCTTAAGAAGAACAGACTGGTGAAGAAAGTAATCCCGCTTGCCCTGGGCGACGGCTGGAAGGGCTA
>DASUZH010000236.1:0-14517 GCA_036376975.1 Burkholderiales bacterium
CGCGTTGTCGCCAGCTACTGCGGCGCCGCCTGAAGCCGTGATCGCGCCGGTCGCTATGCCGCTGGCCGCACTAATGCTCACCACGCCCGCGGCGCCGCCTGCACCCGCGGTATTCGCGCCCGTGCCCGAGGCTGTGGTCGCGCCCGTGACCGTCACCGAGCCGGCCGTGGCCGCAAGGGTCACGTTGCCCGCCGCGTTGCCCGAAGTATTCGCGGCGGCCGCGCTACCGCTGGAAATGGCGCTGGTGATGCTGAGCGCACCCGCGCTGGCGGTCGCGGTGATCGATCCGCCGGCGCCGTTCGCCCCGCCGGTGGTCGTGAGCGCCCCCGCCGTCACCGTAGTGCCCTCGAGCAGGATCGAGCCCGCGGCACCGCCGGTGCCCGTGCCGGATGCCGCGCCCGTGGAGACCGTGACGCCGGCAGTGGTCAGCGTGCCCGCGGTGGCCGCGGTGTCGTCGATGCCGGTGATGCGTACCAGCCCCGCCGCACCACCCGCGGTGGCGGTGGCCACGCCCGCCCCGCCGCTCGCGGTGACCGCACCCGACACCGTGCGATCCAGGCCGCGCAGGACCACGCTGCCGCCCGCCCCCTTGGTGCCGCCGCTGACGTTGATCGCGGCCGTGGTGAGCGTCCCAGCCGTCGCGTTGTTGTTGATCACAGTCACGCTGCCTGCAGCCGCAGCCGCGCCGGTGCCCGCCGCCGCGCCGCTCACCGCGATCAGCTGGCCCGCGTTGATGTTGCCCGCGCTGGTCGAGTTGTTGGTGAGCGAGATTGCGCCCGCGTTGCCGCCGTTGGCGTCGCCGGTGCCGCTGGCCCCGCCCGAGGCGGTCAGCGTGCCGGCCGAGACGTTCAGCGTGCCGTTGCTCGTCGCCGTGATGCTGCCCGCGGCGCCGCCCGCCTGGTTCGCGCCGCTGCCGGCGGTCCCCGAAGTGGTGATCGTTCCGGTCGTGGTGATGCTCGCGCCGGTCAGGCTCACCGCCCCTCCCCCGCGCCCCCCGGCGCCGGCGAGCGCCGTGCCGCCGCCGGTCTGGATCGTCGCCGCCGCGCCGAACTGTATCGCTCCCGCCGAGCCCAGCGTCACCGCCCCGCCCGCGCCGTTGTTGTTTCCGCGCGTGTCGATCGCGCCGGTCTGCAGGAACCCGCCCACGGCCGTGTTGCTTGCGTCGATCGAGCCTGCAATGGAGGCCGCGGTGCCGGTCGCGCTGCCCGCGCGCGAGGAGAGCGCCCCCAGCGTCACGTTGCCCGTGCCGGTGTTGCTCACCGTAATCACGCCGCCCGCGCCGCCTGCGTTGCCCCCCGCCGCCGTGCCGCCCGAAGCCGTGATCGCGCCCGTCGTCAGCCCGCCGGCGGCGTGCAGCGTCACGGCGCCGGCGGTGCCGCCTGTTCCGGTGGTGTTCGCGTTGCCGCCGGAAGCCGTGATGCCTGCAGTGCTCAGGGTCCCGGCGGTTGCCGCGGTGTCGTCGGTGCCGGTGATTCGCACCGTGCCCGCGTTGCCGCCGGAGTTGCTCGAGACCGCCGAGCCCCCGCTCGCAGTGATCGCTCCGCTCACGCTGCGGTCCGCGCCCCGGATTGTCAGTGACCCGGCGTTGCGTCCCGCCGCCGCGGTGGCCGCCACCAGCGCGCCGCCGCTGAGCGTCGCCGTGCCGGTCACCGTCACGTTCCCGGCCGACGTCAGGGTTGCGTTTCCGCCCGCCCCGCCCGCCTGACCGCTCGTATCGATCGCGCCGGTCTGCAGGAGCGCCGCCGCGTTGTTGGTGATCGCGATGCTGCCGGCCGCGCCGCTCAGCGTCGCGCCGGCCGCCGCGCCGGTGCGCGCCGTCAGCGCACCCGTCGTGAGCGTACCCGCGCCGTCGTTCGTGACGCTGATCGTGCCAGCGGCGCCGCCGGCGCCGACCGAAACGCCGTTGCCGCCGCTCGCAGCGAGGGCGCCCGTGGTGATCCCGCCGGTCGCGGTGATCTGGATCGATCCGCCGTTGCCGCCGGCCTGGTTGGCGCCGACGCCGTTGCTGCCGGAGGCGGTGATGGTTCCGGTCTGGACCGTCCCGCCGGCGTCGATGGTGACGATGCCGCCGTTGCGCCCCGGGTTCCCCGCGGTCGCCGTGCCGCCGCTCGCCGTGATGGCTCCGAGGGCGACTGCGCCCGTGGTCGTGATCGTGACGTTGCCGGCGTTCTGGTTGCCGGCGCCAGTGGACGTGAGAGCCCCGCCGCCGCCGACGCTCGCGCCGTCCAGGGTGATCCCGCCCCTCGCGGTCACCGCCGCGTTGATGTTGATCGCATTGCCGGCCTCGAATCTGACCGCATTGCCTCCGGCCATCGTCAGCGTATTCGCAACCGTGATGTTGTTCGTCGCCTGCAGGTACAGCTCCGAGTACCCGGTGACGTCGGCAATCTGGATCGTGTAGGGTTCCGCCCCGACGACCGCGAACGCGACGTCCGGAGTGCCGTTGGCGTTGTTCGGCGGCGGAGCCTGCGTCGACGTGTTGAGCAGGATGTCCTGCGGGTCGAACAGTACGCGGCCGCCTGCGCCGTCCTGCGCGCCGACGTCGATGCGTCCGCGCACATCCAACTCCTGCTTGCCTGAAACCTCTACGAAGCCGCCCGCGCCCTGCCCGGCGCCGCGCGCGCTGATGTCGCCGGCAAACCGGGTATCGCCGTCCGCCCACACCACGACCTTGCCGCCATCGCCTTCCGCAAGGGCGTCGGCGCGGATCTCCGCGTCTGCCGCGACGTGAGCGCGCTGCGCGTTCTGCACATCCGGGTTCTTGCCCTGATAGTCCCCGCCGACCAGCACCTCGCCGCCGCCGCGCTGGCCCGATGCATCGACGCGCCCGCCGGAGAGGATCGCGACACGCTCGCCGAGCAGGCGGATGCTGCCGCCGCCGCCGTCGCTACCCTTCGCCTCGGCTGTGCCCTGGGCGTACAGCGTGCCGCCCGCCTGGGCCAGGATGCGGCCGCCCTCGATGCCGTTCGCCGACAGGCTGCTGGTCGGCTTCAGCGCGAGGTCGCCGCCCGAGACCAGCACCACTTCGCCGGCGATGGGACCGTCGGCGCTGATGCGGCTGCCGGCGTCGATGGTCAGTTCCTGCGAGGCCTGCAGGCGGATGCTGCCGGCCGTCATGTCGCGCCGCTCCTCCGGCGTGGCCTGCGCCACGCTCGAGCGGAAGTAGACGCGGCCGTTCTCCACCACCGCGGCGTCCGCGCTGATGCGGCCGGAGTTGCGCACCGCCTGGCCGTACATCCGGATCGCGCCGCCCGCGGCGACCAAGGAGCCGACGTTGAGCGCTTCGCCCGGCGCGGTGACCTCGACGTGCACGCCGGGCGTGGCGCCGTCGGCGATCTCGACGCTGCGGCCGGCGGCGAGCACGATCTCGCCCGACGGGGTGGTGATGAGGCCGTGGTTCTCCACCTTCGGTGCGAGGAGGTATACGCGGCCGCCCTGGGGCGTGCGGATCTCGCCGTGGTTGACGACGCTGCCCTCGCCGCCGCGTCCGCCGAACTTCAGGCGCCCGGCGATGAAGTCGTCGTCGTTGATGTTGAGCGAGGAGGCGACCAGGCCCGCGACGTCGATCTGCGCGCCGGCGCCGAACGCGATGCCGTTCGGGTTGATCAGGAACACGCGGCCGTTCGACTGCAGCTGGCCGAGGATCTGCGACGGGTCGCGGCCGACGACGCGATTGAGCACCATGCTCGACGGCGACTGCTGGATGAAGCGCGCGAGCTCGCCGCGGTCGATCGAGAATCCGCCCCAGTTGATGACTGCCCCGGGCGTATTGGTGATGAAAAGCTTGCTGCCCTGCTGGTTGAAGCTCGCCTGGCCGGCGGCTACGGTAGGACCGGTCGGCAGGGCTGCCGCGCCGTTCGCGAAGCAGGCTGCTACGGCCAGTACGACAGCCCGTTGCCCCCACAATTTCTTATCATTTCGTCCCACTTGAGCGCGAGTCTATAGGAAACACTCGCATTGCCAAATCGGGTTTTCCCTTATCTGGCAGATCCTTACCTTAGTGCGGGCTCAGGAGCGGAGCGTGATCTTTTCCCGTTCCGCGCGGGCCGGGCGGCGCGATTTTCCCTCGCGTCCGCTCAGTAGCTGAATTCCGGCCGCACGTAGCACTTGAACTCCACTACGTTGCCGGAGGGATCGACCACCATGAAGGTCTGGTGCTCGTGCGGGGTGCCCTCGAAACGCAGGCCCGGGCGCCCCAGGAAGCCTACGCCCATCCGCTCGACGTGCTGCTTGAGCCGGACGAAGTCCTCCATGCGCAGGAAGGTCAGGCCGTGATGCCGCGGATAGGCGCGCGGGTTGGACTCGATCGCGCGGCGCTCGAGGTGGCAGACGAGCTGCAGCACGCCGCCGAAGCTGAAGGTGACGCGGTCCTTGAGGATGCGAACCGGCTCGGCGCCGAGCACTTCCGAATACCAGCGCGCGGCCTCGTCGAGATCGCGGCAAGGCACCGCGACGTGGGCGATGTAGCCGGCGCCGGACGTGATCCGGGTGTTGTCGAGCAGCCCTGCGGACGCAGTGATTTCGGCAGCGGTATCGATCTCAGTCCACCTTGAGCTTCGCTTCGCGGACGACCTCGGCCCACTTGCGCACCTCGGCGCGCACCACGCGGTCGAGCTCCTCCGGGGTGGAGCCGACGGTATCGCCGCCCTGCTCCAGAAGCTTCTGCTTTACGTCCGGCAGCTGGATGACGCGCGCCACCTCTTTCTGCATGCGCGCGACGATCGCCGGCGGGGTCTTCGCCGGCGCGAACAGCGCGTACCAGGAATCGACCTCGTAGTCCGGAATCTTCAGCGCCTCGGCGACCGTCGGGATCTCGGGCGCGCCCGGATTGCGCTTGATGGTGGTGACCGCCAGGGGGCGCAGCTTGCCGGCGCGCACGTGCGACATGGCGGCCGGCATGGTGACGAAGAGCAGCGGCACCTGGCCGCCGAGCGTGTCGGCGACCGCCGGGCCGCCGCCCTTGTACGGCACATGAAGGATGTCGATGCCGGTGCGCAGCTTGAGCAGCTCGCCGGCGATGTGCGACGGCGTGCCGTTGCCCACCGACGCGAACGGCAGCAAGCCCGGCTTCGCCTTGGCCATGGCGACCACGTCCTCCATGCTCTTCAGCGGCGCGCCGGGATGCGCGGCGATCAGCTGCGGCACGCTGACGATCAGCGTCACGCCGGTGAAGTCGCGCTCGACGTCGTAGTTCAGCTTGTAGAGCAGCGGGTTGATGGTGTGCGAGGACAGGGTGAAGAGGAAGGTGTAGCCGTCGGGCGCCGACTTGGCCGCCACCTCGGTGCCGAGCGCGCCGCCGGCGCCGCCGCGGTTCTCGATCACCACCGGCTGCTTGAGCGCTTCCGACAGGCGCTGCTGCACGATGCGGGCGATGACGTCGGTGCCGCCGCCCGGCGGGTAGGGCACGATGAAGTGCACCGGCTTGGCCGGCCAGTCCTGCGCCGCCGCCTGAACGGCGGCGAGCAGCCCAAACAGAAAAACGAGCGTCTTTCTCATTGCGTCTCCTAGACCCTGGTACCGACCAGCGACTCTACTTCCGCCGCCAACGCGGCTTGCACGGAGCCGTGCTCCGACTCGACCTTGGCCAGCAGCCGGCGCGCTTCCTCGGTGTCGGCGCGCCGCGCCGACCTCTCGAGGTCCTCGCAGTAGCGGCTGAGCGCCTTGGCGCCCACGTTCGCGCTGCTCGACTTGAGCGAATGGGCCGAGGCCGCGATGTCCGGCGCGTTGCTCGCGTCCGCCGCCTGCCTCAATTTCTTCATCAGCTTCGGCGACTCGGCCAGGTAGAGCTTGATCACGCGGCCGAGCAGCTCGGGCTTGCCGTTGGTCAGCACCTTGCCGAGCTGCGCCAGCACCTGGCGGTCGAGCACGTCGGCGCCGTTCGCCTCCGCGAGCGCGGCCGGCGGCGCGTCCTTCGCCTGCGACGCGGTGACCTTGGGCATCCAGCGGTCGAGCATGTCCTGCAGCGTCACCATGCTGAACGGCTTGCTCAGGTGGTCGTCCATGCCGGCGGCCAGGCAGGCCTCGCGGTCCTGCGCCATCGCGTTGGCCGTCAGCGCGACGATCGGCACGCGCTTGCCGGTCGAGCGCTCGCTCGCGCGGATCGCCCGCGTCGCCTCGAAGCCGTCCATCTCGGGCATGTGGCAGTCCATCAGGATCAGGTCGAAGGCGCCCTGCGCGTGCGCCTCGAGCGCCTCGCGGCCGTTGTTGACCACGGTCACGCGGTAGCCCTGGATCTGCAGGATGCCGAGGGCCACCTGCTGGTTGATCAGGTTGTCTTCCACCACCAGGATGTCGCCGCGGGTGCCGGCCGCCGCCGGGTTGGCGGGCTCGCTGAACACCGGCTGCGCGACGGCTTCCTGCGGCTGGCCGGCCATGACGTTGACCAGGCACTCGTACAGCACCGTCTGGCGCACCGGCTTGGCGAGGCAGGCGTCGATGCCCGCTTCGCGCGCGTGCTTCACGTCCGCCTGGCGGCGGGTCAGCACCACCAGCCTGACCTTGGCGATCTCGCCGCGCGCCTTGATCGTGCGCGCCAGCTCGAACGCGTCCATCCCGGGCAGGCCGAGGTCGATGATCGCGATGTCGTAGGGCGCGCCGCGCGAGCCGGCCTCGGCGAGCAGCTCGGTCGCCTCCTGCGGCGCCGCGCAAACGCGGATGCTCATGCCCCAGTTGCTCATCTGCGAGTGCAGGATGCCGCGGTTGACGGCGCTCGCCTCGACGATCAGCGCGCGCACGCCGGTCAGCATGCCCATCGGCTGGTGCTCCTGCGCCTCCTGCTTCTCGAAGCTGATGGTGAACCAGAACTTCGAGCCGGCGCCGAGCGACGATTCGACGTGGATGCTGCCGCCCATCATCTCCACCAGCTGCTTGCTGATGGCGAGGCCGAGGCCCGAGCCGCCGTGCTTGCGGGTGGTCGAGCCGTCCGCCTGCGAGAACTCCTCGAAGATGCGGGTCTGCGCCTCCGGGCTGATGCCGACGCCGGTGTCGCTCACCTCCAGGCGCATCGCCGCGCGCTTGGCGCTGTCCTCGACCGCCGCGACGCGGATCACCACCGCGCCCTGCTCGGTGAACTTGATCGCGTTGCCCACCAGGTTGGTCAGCACCTGGCCGAGGCGCAGCGGGTCGCCCTTGACGTGCGTGGCGAGGTCGGCCGGGATGCTGCAGGCGAGCTCCAGCCCTTTTTCGTGCGCGCGCTCGGCGAGCAGGTCGACCACGTCCTCGATCGTGCGCCGCAGGTCCATGTCGACGTTCTCCAGCTCGAGCTTGCCGGCCTCGATCTTGGAGAAGTCGAGCAGGTCGTTGATGATGCCGAGCAGGTTCTGTCCGGAGCGCTGCACCGTCTCGGCGTACTTGCGCTGGTTGGTGGTGAGGCCGGTCTCGAGCAGCAGCTCGGTCATGCCGAGCACGCCGTTCATCGGCGTGCGGATCTCGTGGCTCATGCGCGCGAGGAACGAGCTCTTGGCGTGGTTGGCCGCCTCCGCCGCTTCGCGCGCCAGGCGCAGGGCCTCCGCGCTGCGCTTAGTCTGGGTGACGTCGCGCGCCACGGCGATGCTGCCGATGCACTGGTTGGCGTCGTCCAGCAGCGGCGCCACCGCGACCTGGATGTCGATCGCGGTGCGCGAGCGCGTCATGGCGCGCGCCTCATAGGAGAACTTCTCGCCGGCCATCAGCCGGCGCTGGCGCGCCTCCTCCTCCTCGGGCGTCGAGCCGCTCACGTCGAGGGCGCGGCCGACCGCGGCCTCCGGGGCGTAGCCGAACATCGCGGCGGCGCCGGAGTTCCAGCTGGTGACCACGCCGGCCAGGTCCTTGGTCCAGATCGCCTCGCTCGACTGCTCGACGATGGTCGCCAGCAGCTTGTTCTTCGACTCCGACTTGCCGAGGGAGGCGATCAGGCCCTCGATGTTGTTCGCCATGTTGTTGAACGCCTCGGCCGCCGAGCTCACCTCGGGCGAGCCCTCGGGCGCGATGCGCACCTTGTAGTCGCCCTGGCTGAAGCGGTTGGCGCCCTCGGCCAGCATGCGCAGGGTGCCGAGGTTGCCGCGGAAGATCAGCCAGATGAACTGCAGCATGAGGAACAGCGTCACCGCGACGATCTGCAGCTGCTTGACGAACTGCTGCCAGAGGCGGTTGTAGGCGCGCGTGGTGGTCATCGAGGCGTCGAGCCGGCCGTAGCCGACGCCGCCCGCGGTGACCTCGATGCCGCCCTCGGCGCGCTCGATGGCGGCGACGCGCGAGAACCAGGCCGGCGCGGTGAGCGGCTCGGGCTTGTCCTGCGCCACCAGCTTCTTGCCGTCCTTGTCGGTCCACTGGAAGCTGTCGATCTCGCCCTTCTGCACCTGGTTGCGCAGCAGCTGGCTGATCACCGCGTACTCGCCGAGGATCGCCTGGTCGGCGATCAGGGGCGCGATGAAGGTGAGCGTCTCGTCGAGCTCGCGCTTGAGGCGGGCGGAGTGCTCGGCCGCGCCCTCGGCCACCAGCAGCGCGGTCTGCACGCCGCCGCCGGTGATGATGGCGATGCCGACCGCCAGCATCAGGCGGGATACCAGCCCCCAGTCTTTCCAGAATCGAACCCCGCGCGCGTTGCTCATGGTCGTCTCCCCTGCAGGCCGCTACTTCACCTGGGTCGTCCGGTAGAACTTGCGGTAGTTGTCGTAGTCCTTGTCCTCGGCCGCGACGAAGCCCAGGTCGCCGGTGCTCTTCAGCAGCTCGGCGCCCGACTCCAGCACCTTGCGGCCTTCCGGGTCGTTGATCATGCCGGTCAGCGCGGCGCGCACGGCGGCGACCTTGTCGGCCGGCACCTTGTTGTAGGCCATGATGCACAGGTCCTGGTAGATCTCCGAGGTCCACAGCGCGCGGTAGGCGAAGTTCTCGCGCCGTCCGTAGCGCGCCATTACCGAGCTGTTGACGCCCGCGGCGGCGATCTTGTTGACCCGCAGCTGGGCGGAGGAGGCTTCCTGGTTGCCGGTGAACACCACGTTGACCTTGACCCTCGCCCTCAGCAGCGCGTCGTACGGCAGCCAGTAGCCGGTGAAGCCGTCGGGCGTGACGAAGCCGACGTCCTTGCCGTTGAGGTCGTGCAGGGTCTGGATCGGCGAGTCCTCGGGCACCACGATCTGCGAGCGGATGCCTGGCCCGGCGGGGCGCGCGATGACCTTGTAGCCGACCTTGTCGCGCTCCGGCGTGAAGAAGTGGTTGGTGTACTGGAAGTCGTAGCCGCCGCGCTCGGCGATGGCGTTGCCTTCCTGCGCGGTCTTCGCCAGCTTCAGCTCGAGCGGCACGCCGCTCTTCTTGCTGGCGTAGGTCAGGATCGGGTTCCAGTACTGCGCGGTCAGCGCCACGCTGCGCTGGTTCAGCACGTAGAACGTGTAGGCCTTCTGCGCCGCGGCGCCGGGCGAGTGCAGCGCGAGCGCCGCGACGAGGAGCGTGGAAGCGAGCTTGATGGTTCGTAGCATGACTATCCCCCACTGAGCCTTATCAAACTGCGACTTTCAGAAACAGCAGCGCGCCGCTCAGCACGAGCAGCGTGCCGACCACCCGCAGCATGCCTTCGCTGGTCATGTCGAGGTGGACCTTGTTGCCGGTGTACAGGCCGACCGCCATCGGCAGGAGACCGAGGCCGTACGCGATCTGCAGCTTCGGGTCGAACAGCAGCCCGGCGAACAGGAACAGCGCGAGGCGGAAGCCGCCGTCGATGGCGATCAGCCACGAGAAGGTGGCGCGCACCGCGCTCTTGTCGAGCAGGCGGCGGGTGAGGTACATGATGTAGGGCGGCGAGCCGGCGCCGAACAGCGCGCCCGCCGCGCCGCCAGCCAGCCCCGCCGGCACGGCGTAGGCGCGCGGCAGCTGCCCGGTCGGCTGCAGGCCGAACACGTTGCGGAAACCGAAGAACATGGTAAAGGCGCCGAGCGTCAGCAGGATCGGCGTCGGCGGCAGCGCCACCAGCGCGTAGGCGCCGATGCAGGCGCCCAGCATGCCGAAGGGCAGCAGGATCTTGATCTCCTGCCAGTTGGCCTTCTTCGTGTTGGTGCCGCCGAGGATCAGCGAGGCGGTGAAATCGAGCGCGAGGACCAGCGGCACCGCGAACTGGATCGGCTGCGACAGCGCGAGCAGGGGCACCGAAATCAGCGCGGATCCGAATCCCGTGATGCCGCGGATGAAATACGCGCTCATCAGGATGCACAGCACGAGAACCATGTCAGCCACTGGCCGATACCTTCCCTTTTACCTTTTCTTGCAAACTACCCCGATATGTCCCTGTTCTATTATCGCTTTTTCCCACCGGACGGGCAGGGAAGGGGCATGTCAGGTTTTGTGCCGGCGGGAGGGCTCCCTCAGGGAAACCCTGAGGCCTAGGCGCGCTTCAGCGCCTCGAGCGACTGCGCTATCAGGGTGGCCCCGGTGTCGTACTTGCTTTGGGCCGCGGCGTAGTCGCCGGTCTTCGCAACCGCCTCGATTTCGGCGAACAGCTCGCCGAGGTCCATCGCGCCGAGCTGGCGGCAGGTGCCCTTCAGGGTATGGGCCGCGCGCACCGCGGCCGCCGCCTCGCCGCGCGCCACATGGCCGGAAAACGTCGTGCCGAAAGCCTGCAGGTCGGCCTCGAGCTTGCGCACGAAGCCGAGGAAGATGTCATTGCGCCCGGTGGCGCGCTCGAGGCGCCTGATCTCGGCGACCAGCTCGGGATCGACCAGCAAAGCCGGCGATCAGGCGGCTTTTTTCGCTTCGCCCTTGGGCTGCGCCTCGCCCTTTTTCTTGTTCTCGGCGGGCTGCGGAGCGGTCTGCTCGACCCGGTCCATCAGGCTGACCAGCGCGAGCGGCGCGTTGTCGCCCTTGCGGAAGCCGGCCTTGAGGATGCGCAGGTAGCCGCCGTTCCTCTTGGCGTAGCGCGGGCCGAGGTCGCCGAACAGCTTCTCGACGATGTCGCGGTCGCGCAGGCGGTCGAACGCCAGGCGGCGGTTGGCGAGCGACGGCTTCTTGCCGAGGGTGATCATCGGCTCGACCACGCGGCGCAGCGCCTTCGCCTTGGGCAGCGTGGTCCTGATCTCCTCGTGGCGCAGCAGCGAAACCGTCATGTTGCGCAGCATCGCGAGACGGTGCGCAGAGGTGCGGTTGAACTTGCGGAGGCCGTTGCCGTGGCGCATGGTTTTAGGTCCTGTGTTCCAGACCGGCCGGGGGCCAGTTCTCCAGTTTCATCCCCAAGGTGAGGCCGCGCGAGGCGAGCACTTCCTTGATCTCGTTGAGCGACTTGCGCCCGAGGTTGGGCGTCTTCAGCAGCTCGGTCTCGGTGCGCTGGATCAGGTCGCCGATGTAGTAGATGTTCTCGGCCTTCAGGCAGTTGGCCGAGCGCACGGTGAGCTCCAGGTCGTCGACCGGGCGCAGCAGGATCGGGTCCACCGCCGGCGACTTGGGCTGCTCGGCGGGCAGCGCGGTGCCCTCGAGCTGCGCGAACACGGAAAGCTGGTCGACCAGCACGCGCGCGGCGTAGCGGATCGCCTCCTCCGGCTCGATCGCGCCGTTGGTCTCGATGTCCATGATCAGCTTGTCGAGGTCGGTGCGCTGCTCGACGCGGGCCGATTCGACCGCGTACGACACGCGGCGCACCGGGCTGAACGAGGCGTCGAGGATGATGCGGCCGATCCCCTTGGTCTCCTCCGGCAGGTAGCGCATGTTGCCCGGCACGTAGCCGCGGCCGGCCTCGACCTTGATCTGGATCTCGAGCTTGCCGTCCTTGGCGAGGTGCGCGATGACGTGGTCGGGATTGATGATCTCGACGTCGTGCGCCGGCTCGATGTCGGCCGCGGTCACCGGGCCGTCGCCCTTCTTCTTCAGCGACAGGATCGCCTCGGCGCGGTTGTGCAGCTTGAACACCACGCCTTTCAGGTTGAGGAGGATGTCGACGACGTCCTCGCGCACGTTGTCGAGCGTCGAGTACTCGTGCACCACGCCCGCGATCTGCACCTCGGTGGGGGCGTGCCCCGGCATCGAGGACAGCAGCACGCGGCGCAGCGCGTTGCCGAGCGTGTGGCCGTAGCCGCGCTCGAACGGCTCCATCGTCACGCGAGCGTGGTTCGGCGACAGGTTTTGAACGTCAACAATACGAGGCTTCAGAAATCCCGATTGGGGCATGTCTCGTCCTAAGAAACTGATTACTTCGAGTACAACTCGATGATGAGGCTCTCGTTGATCGTCGAGGGCAGGTCGGCGCGCGCCGGCATGTTCTTGAACGTGCCCTTGAGGCCCTTGGTGTCCACCGTCAGCCATTCCGCGATGCCGCGCGACTCGGCGGCTTCGGCCGCGGTCTTGATGCGCAGCTGCTCCTTCGCCTTGCCGGCGATCTCGATGGTGTCGCCCGGCTTGACCTGGTACGACGGGATGTTCACGCGCTTGCCGTTCACCAGCACGCCGTTGTGGCGCACCACCTGGCGCGCCTCGGTGCGCGAGACGCCGAATCCCATGCGGTGCACGACGGAGTCGAGGCGCGACTCGAGCAGCTGCAGCAGGCGCTCGCCGGTGACGCCCTTGGAGCGCGCCGCCTCGGCGTAGGTCTTGCGGAACTGGCGCTCGAGCAGGCCGTAGATGCGGCGCAGCTTCTGCTTCTCGCGCAGCTGCTTGCCGTAGTCGGACAGGCGCATGCCGCTCTTCTGGCCGTGCTGGCCGGGAGCGTAGGCGCGCCGCTCGATGGCGCATTTGTCGGTGAAGCACTTCTCGCCCTTCAGGAAGAGCTTCTCGCCCTCCCTGCGGCACTGGCGGCACTTCGCGTCGATGACTCTTGCCATGCGTTCTCCTTTACACCCGCCGGCGCTTCGGCGGGCGGCAGCCGTTGTGCGGCACCGGCGTGACGTCGGCGATGCTGCCGATCTTCAGTCCGACCGCGTTGAGCGCGCGCACCGCCGACTCGCGGCCCGGGCCGGGGCCCTTGATGCGCACCTCGATGTTCTTCACGCCGCACTCCTGCGCCGCGCGGCCGGCGCGCTCGGCGGCGACCTGCGCCGCGAACGGGGTCGACTTGCGCGAGCCCTTGAAGCCGGCGTTGCCCGAGGTCGCCCACGACAGCGTGTTGCCCTGGCGGTCGGTGATGGTGATGATGGTGTTGTTGAACGATGCGTGCACGTGGGCGATGCCCTCGGCGACGTTCTTCTTCACCTTCTTGCGCGCGCGCGCCGCAGCGGTCTGCTGCAGCTCCTGTCGCGTCGGTGCGTTCTTGCTTGCCATGTGTTCGCCCGTATCCTGGTTGTTACGCGACCTTGCCGGCCTGCACGTTCAGCTTGATCGCGGCCTTGCGCGGCCCCTTGCGCGTGCGCGCGTTGGTGCGGGTCCGTTGCCCGCGGACGGGCAAGCCTTTCCGGTGCCGCGTGCCGCGGTAGCAGCCGAGGTCCATCAGGCGCTTGATCGACATCGACACCTCGCGCCGCAGGTCGCCCTCGACCGTGAGGCGGCCGACGTGCTCGCGCAGCCGCTCCATCTCGGCGTCGTTCAAGTCCTTGATCTTGCGGGTTCCCTGCACCCCGGCGGCGGCGCAGATGGCCTGCGCGCGCGCCCGGCCGATGCCAAAGATCGCGGTCAGCGCGATCTCGGCGTGCTGGTGGTTCGGGATGTTGATGCCTGCAATGCGTGCCATAGGGAACCTGAAATTATAGCTGGTTAGTCAAGGCCTTATCAACCCTGACGCTGCTTGTGACGGGGATCCGAGCAAATGATGCGGACCACCCCTTTGCGGCGGACCACTTTGCACTTGCGGCAGATCTTCTTTACCGATGCCATTACTTTCATAGCTGCTCCTTACTTCGCTCGAAACGTGATCCGACCCTTGGTCAGATCGTAGGGCGTCATCTGCACCGTCACCTTGTCGCCCGGCAGGATGCGGATGTAGTTCATCCGCATCTTTCCCGAGATGAAGGCATGGATGGTGTGGCCGTTTTCCAGCTTCACGCGGAAGGTGGCGTTCGGCAGGTTCTCCATCACCTCGCCCTGCATCTCGATGACGTCTTCCTTCGCCATTAGCGAACCGGCAGGCCTCCCTTGAAATTCGCCTTGCGCAGCAGGCTCTCGTACTGGTGCGTCATCACGTAAGCCTGCACCTGCGACATGAAGTCCATCGTCACCACGACGATGATCAGCAGCGAGGTGCCGCCGAAATAGAACGGCACGTTCCAGCGCAGGATCAGGAACTCTGGCAGCAGGCAGACCAGGGTGACGTAGATCGCCCCCGCCAAGGTGAGGCGGGTGAGGATTTTTTCAAGGTAGCGCGCGGTCTGGTCGCCCGGCCGGATGCCGGGGACGAAGGCGCCCGACTTCTTCAGGTTGTCGGCGGTTTCCTTCGGGTTGTACTGCAGCGCGGTGTAGAAAAAGCAGAAGAACACGATCAGCGCGGCGTACATGAGGACGTAGATCGGCTGGCCCGGCGTCAGCATGCTCGACAGGTCGCGCAGCCAGACCAGGCCCTCGGCCGAGCCGAACCAGCCGAGCAGCGTGGCCGGGAACAGGATCAGCGAGCTGGCGAAGATCGGCGGGATCACGCCC
>DASUZH010000237.1:0-5410 GCA_036376975.1 Burkholderiales bacterium
CGCCGGCAAGGTCGGCGGCTTACTCGAGGACCTCGGCCTGCCTTCGCCGCCGCTCAACCTGGTGAACGAGGGCCGCCTGATGGCGCACATCGACGAGTCCTGGGACCGGCGCCGCGCCACCCGCGCCAAGCTGGAGAAGTCGGTGCCGCCGCTGCAGGAGCGCGCGCAGCAGACGCACCGCATCGTCGTCGAGCTGCTGAAGAAGGGAAAGCTCCGCCTTGCCAGCCCTCAAGCGGCCTGAGCGCGCGGCGCGCGTCGCGCTGCCGCCGCGGCAGGCTGTGGTGGCGGCCGATACCGACGTGCTGGTGGTCGGCGGCGGGCCGGCCGGGCTCGGCGCCGCGGTCGGCGCGGCCGAGGCGGGCGCGCGCGTCGTGCTCGCCGAGCGCTACGGCTTCCTCGGCGGCAACGCCACCGCGGCGCTGGTGATGCCGCTGATGTCCTTCCACACGCAGCAGCACCAGCCCGAGCGGCGCGGCGTCACCACGCTGCTGCCGACCGACCACGGCCCGGGCGACCCGGTGGTCGGCGGCGTGCTGGCGCGGCTGCTCGAGAAGCTGGTGCGCGCCGGCGGCGCGATCCCGCCCTCGCTCGCCACCGGCTACGTGGTGCCGTTCGACCCCGAGTGGTTCAAGCTGTCCGCGCTGGACCTGCTCGACGAGGCCGGGGTGCAATTCCTGTTTCATGCTTTTGCCTCCGGAGTTCTGGGAGGAAGCAAAGTCCAGGGCGTGGTATTCGAAACCAAATCCGGGCCGGTGGCGATCCGCGCCAGGATCACCATCGACTGCACCGGCGACGCGGACCTCGCGGTGCAGGCCGGCGCGCCGCACGAGGTGGGCCGCGCCGACGGCCTGGTGCAGCCGATGACGCTGATGTTCCGCATCGCGCAGTTCGGCCACGCCGCGTTCGAGGAGTACGTGAGGCAGAACCCGAAGCAGTGGCGCGGCGTGCACGGGCTGTGGGACCTGGTGCGCGAGGCGACCGAGGCGGGCGTGCTCAAGCTGCCGCGCGAGGACATCCTGTTCTTCGCCACGCCGAACGAAGGCGAGGTGAGCGTCAACAGCACGCGCGTGACGCGCGTCAACGGCACCGACGTCTGGGACCTCAGCTACGCCGAGTGGAAAAGCCGCCAGCAGATGCGCCAGATCGCCGCCTTCCTGCGCGAGTACGTGCCCGGCTTCGAGGAGTCCTACGTCGTGCAAAGCGGCGTGAACGTCGGCGTGCGCGAGACGCGGCGCATCATCGGCGACTACCAGCTCACCGCGGACGACGTGCTGAACGCGCGCAAGTTCGACGACGCGATCGCGCGCGGCGCGTATCCGGTCGACATCCACAATCCGAAGGGCCCCGGCACCGTGCTCAAGCGCCTGCCGCCCGGCGAGGCGTACGACATTCCGCTGCGCTGCCTGCTGCCGCAGAAGGCCGACAACCTGCTGGTCGCCGGGCGCTGCATCTCCGGCACGCACGAGGCGCACTCGTCGTACCGCGTGATGCCGATCGTCATGGCGACCGGGCATGCCGCCGGCGTCACCGCCGCGATCGCCGCCCGCGAGGGCCTCGCGCCGCGCGCCGTCGCGCCCGGCGCGGTGCAACGTGAACTTGTTCGCCAAGGGGCCAGCCTTCGACGCGATGTAGTTGAAAACGCTACAGAAATTGGCAATCAGGTCCAGTAAGATCGGGTGTTTGGGAGCCCGCTTCTGGAGGCAAGGGAAAAGGAACTGCAGCTCGTCACCGACACCATGTCGGTCGGCGTCGCGCGCATCAGCCGCACGTTTACCTACCTCTGGGTGAACCGCGTCTACGCCGAGTGGGTCGGCCGCAAGCCCGCCGAGATCATCGGGCGGACCATCGCCCAGGTGCTCGGCGAAGAAGCCATGCAGTCGATCGAGCCGCGCGCGAAGGAACTGCTCGCCGGGCGCCGCGTGCAGTACGAGCGCCTGTCGCAGTACCCGGCGCATGGCAGGCGCTGGGTGCAGATCACCGCCGAGCCGACCTACGGCGCCAGCGGCAAGCCCGACGGCTGGGTCACGGTGGTGTCCGACATCCACGACCGCAAGCTCGACGAAGACGGGCTGCGCCAGGCCGGCCGCAACAAGGACGACTTCCTCGCCGTGCTGGCGCACGAGCTGCGCAACCCGCTCGCGCCGATCCGCAACGCGCTCGCCATCCTCGGCAAGAAAGACACGCTCGACCCCGAAGTCACCTGGAGCCGCGAGGTGATCGACCGCCAGGTCGGGCAGCTGGCGCGGCTGGTCGACGACCTGCTCGACATCGGCCGCATCGCGCGCGGCCGGCTCGCGCTGCGCAAGCAGCGCGTCGCGCTCGAGCGCGTGGTCGACATGGCGCTCGAGACCAGCCGGCCGCACATCAACGCCGCCGGCCACCGCCTGTCGGTGATCCTGCCCGCCGAGCCGGCGATCGTCGACGGCGACCCGGCGCGCCTGGCGCAGGTATTCGCCAACCTGCTCAACAACGCCGCGCGCTACACCGAGCCGCAGGGCGCGATCAGCCTGAGCGCCGCGGTGGAAGGCGGCCAGGCCGTGGTCAGCGTCGAGGACAGCGGCATCGGCTTCAGCGAGGAGGCGGCGGCGCGCCTGTTCGAGCCGTTCTCGCCGCTCACCAGCGCGAGCGGGCGCATGCACGGCGGCCTCGGCATCGGGCTGTCGCTGGTGCAGGGCATCGTCGCGCTGCACGGCGGCTCGGTCGAGGCGCGCAGCGACGGCCCCGGCCGCGGCAGCCAGTTCGTGGTGCGCCTGCCGCTCGCGCGCGGCGCCTACCAGGAGGAGGAATCGCCGCGCGCCGCCACGGCCGCGATGTCCGCCGCCGGCCGCCGCGTGCTCGTCGCCGACGACAACAAGGACAGCGCCGACTCTCTGCAGCGCGTGCTGCAGCTCTACGGCTACGACGTACGCGTCGCGTACGACGGCGCGGCGGCGCTGCGCCTCGGCGCGTCGTTCCGGCCGGAGGTAGCGGTGCTCGACATCGGCATGCCGGGCGCGAACGGTTACGACGTGGCGCGCGAGATCCGGCGCCAGCAAGGGGCGCGCATCAAGCTCGTCGCGCTCACCGGATGGGGACAGGAAGGCGACCGGCGTCGCGCGATGGAAGCCGGCTTCGATTTCCACCTCACCAAGCCGGTCGATCCCGGCGTCCTGAACGACCTCCTGGCGGACGTTCCCGGCCGGGAAATGTGACAAAAGTCACGGGCCGTTTTATCCCGGCCTCCATGTGAGAAAAATCACGCTGCGTCAGCAGCTTCGGTTTCTGACTTAAAGAAAAAGGTCAGAACCTCACATGGTTCTTTAAGAATCCCAGCCTTCGGTATGTAAAAACCAGTCATCTTTTCGACGCGAAATGAGGCGATACTCCGCACACGCGCGGATGTAGCTAATAAGCGACAAAAACGGAAGTAACCGCGCACAACCGGGCATCCTGACCTTGTAGGGGGGCAGTCGGATGAAGGGATCGCAGCTCGCGCGTCGCAGCCGGGATGCCGGCTCGCGCCCCGCCCCCAAGCTGCCGCCCTTCCGCCGCAAGGCGCTGTTCGAGGCTCTCGAGCCTCGCATCCTCCTCTCCGCCGACCTCAACCCGACGCACGAAGCGCTGCTCGACCCGGCCGCCAGCCCCCTGGTGCGCACCGTCGAGCGCGACACGCCGCGCATCTCGTTCGCCGCGGAAGTCGCGCAGCACCAGAGCCGCGCGATCATCTTCGTCGACCCGACGGTCGCCAGCTTCCAGACCATCGTCGCGCAGCTGCCCGACGCGGCTAACGCCGAGCTGTTCGTGCTCGACGGCGCGCGCGACGGCGTTGTGCAGATCACCGACTTCCTCGAGGGCCGGAAGGACGTCGACGCGGTCCACATCGTCTCGCACGGCAGCGAGCAGGGCGCCGCGCTCGGCAGCGCGACGCTCGGCGGCTCCACGCTGGACGCGTACGCCGACCAGCTCGCCAGCTGGGCCGACGCGCTGACCGACGACGCCGACATCCTGCTCTACGGCTGCAGCGTCGGCGCCGACGGCAGCCTGCTGCGCGGGCTCGCCGCGCTCACCGGCGCGGACGTCGCCGCATCGACTGACGCCACCGGAAACGGCGACTGGGAGCTGGAAGCCGCCGTGGGCGCCATCGACGCCACGCCGTTCGCCCTCGCCATCGACGGATTACTCGACGCGACCGTCAGCGGCGATCCGGATTTTTCGGCACAGGGACCCGACGGCACTGAGCTGCCGACGCTGGAGGACATTCTCGCCAGCCTGCCGCCGACCGTAGCGAGCGGCGGCATCGAGCAGGGCCCGGCCTTCGTCAACGGCTCGCCGCCGGTGAACGCGGGCTCGCCGGTGAACGGCATGGCGAGCCAGGGCAACCCGGTCGCCGGCGCGGTGAACTGGGTGGCGGTGCACCCGACCGATCCAAAGACGATCTTCGTCGCCACCGCGAACGGCGGCGTGTGGGTGACGCGCAACGCCGACGCGACCAAGGACGTCGACCTCACCACCATCACGGATGCGCTGCGCGCGCCGGCGCCGGCCAAGCCCAACCTCGACAGCCAGGGCGCCGGCGGCGCGCTGGTCGCGGGCAAGACCTACGAGTACAAGGTCACCTTCTACGACGACACGTCGAAGACCGAGAGCAACGCGTCAGTCACGCTTTCGGTCACTGTTGGCGCGGGCAACAGCAAGGTCAAGCTGAAGGACATCGAGGCCGGTCCCGACGGCACGACGCAGCGTCGCATCTACCGCAAGGAGGCCGGCACCAACGACCCGTTCCGGATGGTGCACGAGCTCGCGAACACCGGCACGCCGGTGCAATCGACGTGGGAGGACCTCGGGGCGGCGCTCACCGCGGCGAACAAGGCGCGCATCGAGAAGGTGCCGTTCCCGCACTGGGAGCCGCTCACCGACACCTGGGACTCGCTCGCCATCAGCGCGCTCGCCTTCGACGTCGCCGATCCGGTGCTCGACGAGGCGACCCTGCTGTCGGCATTCCGCAGCGGGCAGGGCGTGCGCACCAACGCCGGCGCCAGCGACGACGTGCGCATCAGCCTCAAGGACGGCACCGTAGTCGAGGTCAAGCTGAACCAGGCGAGCCGGGTCGCCGACCTGCAGGCGATTCTCGAGAGCGCCTCCGGCTTCCTCGGTTCGGACCTGACCAAGCTGTCGGTCAGCGTGGAGGCGGGCAAGCGGCTGGTCATCACCGACAACACGCTGCCCTTCTACCTGACGCCGACGGGCGGCTCGCTGGCGGCGCGCGATCTCGGCCTCGAGCAGCGGGCCGACGCGGCGGGCAAGTTCATCAACGGCGCGTCGCGCGGCGTCGCGCTGTCGACCGCCACGCGCCTGGCCGACTTCAATTCCGGCGCCGGCGTGCGCACCACCGGCGACGCGCTGCTGCACGACCTGCGGTTCACGCTGCGCA
>DASUZH010000238.1:0-2797 GCA_036376975.1 Burkholderiales bacterium
CCGCCTGGCTCGCGCCGCGCCGCAAGGGAACGAGGAACTGGTCCTGCCGTGCGGCGGTGGTTGCGCGCGTCGGCAGGACCTCGGCCACCTTGCGCCGGTAGTGGAAGCTCGCCCGGCCCGCCTCGTCGGTATAGATCAGAAACGCGACTTCCTTCTCAGCCAGCGGCACTTGCACGGCGAGCTCGTCGTCGGCGACCGCGCCGAAGCTGCGCCCGGCGGCCGCAGCGGGCGGGGTCGGCGCCTCGATCACGATCGTGTGCCGTTCCTCCAGCCCTGCTTCGGCAAGTGCGCGGTCGGCCTCGGTCGCGTCGCGGGTAAGCGAGCGCAGATTCGTTTGCGGATCCGCTGTGGCGCCCGTACCGGCGCCGATCAGCCCGGGCGCGACCAGCGTGATGCCGCTCTTCTCGAGCTCGATCGGCCGCGCATCCCCCGGCAGGCTGAAGGTCTCGACGCTCACGCCGGCGCCCCGGTCGTCGGCGCTTCGTAGGTGATGCGCGCCAGCGGGTCGCCGTAAAGCACGTAGGCGAGATAGGTCAGATTGCCCTCCTTCGCCCAGCGGCCGCGAATATCGCGCATCACCGACCCCAGGGTCGCCTTCGGCGGCGCCGAAAGCACCGCACCATAGAACTCCTTTGCGACCTTCATTGCGGTCTCGTCGGCGACCACCCACAGCGGGCTCACCACGGCCGCCGCCCCCGCGTAAAGAAACGCGTTCGGGAATCCGGCCACCAGAGAAAGCGCGATGGCGCTGCCGCCGACTTCGCAGGCGTTGAGGAAAACCAGCGGGCGATCGCCGCCGATTCCCCTGCGCACCTCCTGGCGGTGGACCATCCTCGCGGTCAGGTCTTCGGCGTCCTCGGTGATCAGGCTCGAGCTCATGGCGTCCTTGACGTACATCGCGCCGTGGCAGGCGAAGTGCAGCACCTGCGCCCCGCCCCGCGCGAGGAACGCCGTCAGCTCGCCGCTCACCAGCGGCACCTCGCGCGCCGAGTAGATCTGCTTGAGCATCGTCTTTTCCTCGCAGGCCCACGGCAGCCTGCGCGGCCGCGGGTCGCGCGATGACTGCTCGTAGTCCGAAGCGGCGACCGCGACCTTGCGCACGCGGATCCTCTGGCTCAGCCGCGCCGACTCGATCGAAAGCCAGCGGCCGACGCTGTGGCGCACGGCGAGAATCTCAGCGTCCACCTCGGCGCCGCGCACACTGTCCCCGACCCGCATCAGCTCCCAGGGGATGTACGGTTCGTCGGTGACGAACTGGATGGACTCGAACGGAAAACCGCCCGCCTCGGCGGCGCGCCACACGGCCCAGTACGCATCCTTGAAGGCTTTCGGGGTGGCCGCGTAGATCAGCTCGCCGGCGCCCTCGATGTCGGCGATCTTGACCTCGCTCAACTTCTTGTCGGCGTGCGGCCTGAACAGGTTGCGGACGTAGGTCTCGACGTCCTCGCCGAGCGCCATCGAGGAATCCTCGAGCGAGCGCTGCGGCAGCTTCAGGTGGGGGCTGAGGCAGATCCAGAGGTACTCCCCGACGCTGCTCCTTCTCTGGATGCGCACGATCAGGTCGGCCGGCTGCGCGCCGGGTTCGATCACCAGGCCGTTGGCCCAGGCCGCGTCCTGCGGCTTGGGGATGGTTTTCAGCCGCGGCACTTCCTCGCGTGCCCGCACGTCGAGGTTGCGCTCACCTTCCCCACACCAGCGCTCGTTGAGATAGAAGTTGACCCGCACCGGGAGCAGCGCCCGGTCGCCCTCGACCTGCGGCACGGGCACCTTGAAGTACGCCGGCTCCTCGGTGTCCTTGCCCGCGCTGCACTCGCTCCACTGCGAAATCTGCCCGAACTGCAGATGCACGCGCAGGCGGTGGAAGCCGGGCGGCAGGTACACCTCGCCCATCACGCCCTCCTGCTCCGAGCCCGCCAGGCTGACGGCGATCTCGAGCTCCGAGCCCGCGAGCGGATGCGCATCGCACGCGATCTGCGGGAACATCCTGACATCCGCGAAGGTCAGCGACGAACGCGGCGCGTCCGCCGTGCCGGTCCTGACGGCGGTCGCGGCGGAGTTCTTCGCCATGCTGAAGATCGCCGACAGCCCTCTCCCGCCACCGCCGCGGCTCATGCGGCCCTCTTCGGGCAGCGACGGCCGCTCGACGCCGAGATTGACCGCGATATCCCGCATCCAGGGCAGCAGCCTCTGGCGGTCGTCCTCGGAGCCGTCGCGCAGCCGCGGTCCGAGCTGACGCGCGAGCGCCTCGCCGCCGGCGCGCGACAGCGCCCAGGCGAGCGTCCCGCGCGGCACGTGATCGATGATTTCGCCGATGTCGAGGACCTCGTCGAGCGGCAGCTCGAGCGGCTTCGGCAGCGCGACGGCGAGCTCGACCAGCGCGTGGCCAACGCGCTTCGGGTCGTGGCCGCTGGAGCCGAGCTGGCGCAGGCCCGCGACCAGTATCCGGCCGGCATCGCGCTTCGGCATCCCGCCGAGCAGGCGCAGCTCGACGCTGCTCGCGTTGACGCGGCTGCCATTGAACGGGCGCTCGAGCAGCCGCGCCTCGAGGTCCTTGTGGCGCCGGTACGCGGCGGGAACGCGAACAGTTGCCGACGCCGCGCGCACGCGCCGGCCGCGAAACGACTCGAGCAGCTCGCGGTCGTCCGGCATCTCGAGCAGCTCGGCCGCGATCGGCTCAGCGAGCTGCGCTGCCGCCGGCGCGAGCGGCAGGTAGGCCAGGGTCTCGATGGCGATGCGTCGCGTCTGCCGGTCCGGATGACCCGCGGCGATGGCGAGCAGCGGCTGCGCGACCTTGACG
>DASUZH010000239.1:0-5315 GCA_036376975.1 Burkholderiales bacterium
CACACGCGACAGTGCGCCGCGGCGGCGCTGGGGGTCGGATTGAAGCTGCATGCCGATGCGGAGCGCGAGATCCGCGCGCGCTTCGGCGGCGAAGTGACGCCGCAGCGGCTGGCGATGGGGGAATTTCCGGCCGGCTCGAGCATCATTCCCAATCCGGTGAATCGGATTCCCGGCTTCTCGCTCGGCGAGCACCACTTTGTGCCCGGCTTCCCGCAGATGGCATGGCCGATGGTGGAGTGGGTGCTGGATACGCGCTACCGGAGCCTGTTCGACCGCGATCGCTGGAGCGAGGCGTCGATCCTGGTGTTCGAGGCGGGGGAGAGCCAGCTGATCGGCGCCATGGAGGCGGTGGGCGCGCAGTACCCGGGCGTGAAGGTGTTCAGCCTGCCGTCGATGGGGCCCAAGGGTGAGCGGGTGCACGTCGAGCTGGGCGTGCGAGGCGATCCGGCGCAGGTCGACGGCGCGATCGAAGCGCTACGCTCGGCGGTACGCGAACTGAAGTTCCCGCACAAATAAAAAAGCCCGCCTAGCGGCGGGCTTTTCTTGCTGCTTTCTTAACAGCCTTCTTCGCGCTGGATCGGGCCTTTTCTGCCCGGCCCGGTTTGGCGCTTAGGCGGCTTTTTTTGCTTTCGCGAGGCCTTTCACGGTCTCGGTGGCGGCGGCGACGTTGGCTTCCGCGATTTCGGTGGCCTGCTTGGCAACCTTGTTCAGGTTGTCATAGGCGGCGTTGCCGGCGGCCAGCATCGACTTCACCGCGGCGACCGCGACGTCCGAGCCGGCCGGCGCGTTCTTCGACACCTTGTCGAGCAGCGAAACGAAGTTCTCGTTCCACTCGGCGACGCGGCGCTCGGCGACCTTCGACAGCTCGCCGTTGGCTTCGGTGGCGATTTCGTAGACGCTCTTCGAGTAGGCGATCGCCTTCTCGATGGCGGGCTGGGCGAAGGTGCTCTGCAGGCTGACGGCTTCCTGCACGTCCTTCGCGCCGATCAGCGCGCGGGTGTTGGCGATCGAGTCTTCGAACGCGCTCTTAACCGCAGTGGCGTTGATGGTCGCCAGCTTTTCGAACGCCGCGAACTGCGCGTTCGCCACGGCAAGCAGCGCTTCCATGTTGGCCTTGCCGGCCGCTTGAATCTGTTCCGGGGTCACGTACATTTCGTAGCTCCTGTTGGGTTTGTGCACTGCAACAAAGCCGATTCTAGGCCCCATGTTGTAGGAGGTCAAGAAATTTGTGCGTAGCAGCATTTGTGATTCACCTATCGCCACCCGCCCTACAATGGTGCTCGATGCAGGTTACGTGGGTATTTCCCGGGCTCTTTGTTGTCCTCTGGAGTACCGGATTCATCGGCGCAAAGTTAGGACTCCCTTACGCGGAGCCCTTCACCTTTCTGTCGCTTCGCTTCATCTTCGTGCTGGCCATCCTGCTGCCGATCTGCTGGCTTCTGAAGGCCAGGTGGCCGAACAGGACGGGGGTAGGGCACATGGCGATCGCTGGCGTCCTGATGCAGGGCGGCTACCTCGGGGGCGTGTTTGCTTCGCTGCATCAGGGGATGCCCGCCGGGGTGTCCGCGCTGATCACGGGCCTGCAGCCGGTCTGTACGGCGGTCCTGGGCGCTTGGCTCCTCCATGAGCGTCCGACACCCAGACAGTGGCTCGGCCTTGCCCTTGGGCTGTGCGGGGTGGCCCTGGTGGTGGGAGACCGCATCGCGGTGCAAAGCCTGACCGCTCCGGCGATCCTGCTTTCCGTGCTGGCCCTCGCCAGCATCACCCTGGGCACGATCTGGCAGAAGCGGCACGGCGGCGCGATCGACTTGCGCACCGGGGCGGCGATCCAGTTCGCCGCCGCCGCCGTGGTGCTCGCGCCTTTCGCGTTCCTGCTCGAGACGCGGCGCGTGGTGTGGAGCGGCGAGTTCGTCTTCGCGCTCGCCTGGCTGGTGGTGGTGCTGTCCTTCGGCGCGGTGTTCCTGCTCTTCTACCTGATCCGGCATGGCGCGGCGACCCGCGTCGCCAGCCTGTTCTACCTGGTGCCGCCCACCACCGCGCTGATCGCCTGGCCGCTGTTCGCAGAGTCGTACAGCCTGACGGCCGCGGCCGGCATGGGACTCGGTATGCTGGCGGTTTGGCTGGTCACGAAACCTTGAGTCTGCAGTACCGCCCGAACGATCCGGCGGTGCTGGCGGATCCCTTTCCTCTCTATCGGCGCCTGCGCGACGAGGATCCGGCGCACTGGAGCCCGCTGCTGAAGGCATGGGTGCTGACGCGCTACGAGGACGTGAAGCGCGTCTGCCTGGACAGCCGCATGTCGTCCGACCGCCTGCGGCCGTTCTTCGCCACGCTGCCGTCGGACGAGGCGGCGCGCATCGGCGAGCTGATCCGCTATCTGACGCTGTGGATGGTGTTCCGCGACCCGCCGGAGCACACGCGGCTGCGGCGGCTCGCTTCGAAGGTATTCAACGTGCGCTCCATGCACGCGCTGCGGCCGAACGTCGAGGCGCTGACCGCGTGGCTGCTCGAGGCGATCGGCGAGCGCGAGGAGATCGACTTCATCGCCGAGTTCGCCGGCCCGCTGCCGGCGCTGGTGATCATGGACATGCTCGGCGTGCCGCGCGGCGAGCTCTCGCGCCTCAAGCACCTGTCCGACGAGATGGCGCTGTTCATCGGCAGCGCGCGCGACTCGCGCGAGAAGTACGCGCGCGCGGCGGCGGCGACGCAGGAGATGGCCGGCCTGTTCCGCGAGCTGATCGCCGCGCGCCGGGCATCGCCGCAACGCGACCTCCTGAGCGAGCTGGTGGCGCTGGAGGAGGAGGGCGACCGGCTGTCCGAGGACGAGCTCGTCGCGACCTGCATCCTGCTGCTGTTCGCCGGCCACGAGACCACCACCCACCATCTGGCCAACGGGCTCGCCGCGCTGCTGCGCTTTCCGGGCGAGATGCAGCGCCTGCGCGGCAACGCGGCGCTGGCTCCCGCCGCGGTGGAAGAGCTGCTGCGCTACGACGGTCCGATCGGCGCGCAGGTGCGCATCGTCCAGCACGGGCAGGCGTTCCACGGCAAGGCGTTCCAGCCGGGCGAGCGCGTGTTCCTGCTGATGAACGCGGCCAACCGGGACGGGCGCGCCTATCCCGAGCCCGACCGCCTGGACCTCGAGCGCGCCGGCGTGCCGCACCTCACGTTCGGCTTCGGCGCGCACATCTGCCTCGGCTTTCCGCTGGCGCGGCTAGAGGGCCAGGTGGCGCTGCCCGCGGTGCTCGCGCGCTGGCGCAGCATCGAGCGCGCCGGCGCCGAGCCGCAATGGATCGACTCGATGGTGCTGCGCGGCATGCAGTCGATGCCGCTGCGAGTGCGCCGCAGTTGACCCGACCCGGCGCCGAGCCCGATCACCTGCCGCAGCGGCTGTGGTGGCTGCTGGCGGCGCTGACGCTGGTCTGGGGATTCAACTGGACCGCGATGAAGGTGGCGCTCTCCGGCGTGCCGCCGTGGACCTTCCGCACCCTCTGCCTCGGGCTGGGCGCGGCGTTCCTGTTCCTCGCGCTCAAGGCGGCCGGGCATTCGCTGGCGGTGCCGCGCGGGCAATGGCGGCGCCTGGCGGTGCTCTCCTTCTTCAACTTCACCTGCTGGAACGTGCTGATCGCGTTCGGCGTCATGATGATTCCCTCCGGCCGCGCCGCGATCCTCGCCTACACCATGCCGGTGTGGGCGGTGCCGCTGTCGATCTGGCTGCTCGGCGAGCGGCTGACGCGGCAGAAGCTGCTCGGCCTGCTGCTCGGCATGTCCGGCCTGGCGCTGCTGCTGGGCGACCTGTTCGCGAACCTCGGCACGCTGCTGGTGCTGGGCGCCGCGATCAGCTGGGCGATCGGCGCGGTCCTGCAGAAGCGCTATCCGATGTCGATGCAGGCGGGGCCGTACACCGCGTGGAGCATGCTGGTGGGCGGCCTGCCGATCTTCGCCTGCGCGTTCCTGCTCGAGGACCCGGCCGCGCTGCGCAACCCCGGCCTGTGGCCGGCGCTCGGCGTCGCCTACAACGTGCTGATCGCGTTCGCCTTCGCGCAGTGGGCGTGGATCAAGATCGCCACCCAGGTGCCGGTGGCGGTGTTCTCGATCAGCATGCTGATCATCCCGGTGGTCGGCGTGGTGAGCGGCATGCTGTTCCTCGGCGAGCGGCCGGGCTGGACCGAGTACCTCGCCCTGGTGCTGATCGTTTGCGCGCTCGCAACGGTGATCCGGCCTCAGGCGCGGTAGCGCCGCATCACCTCGGGGTCGGGATCGCGGCCGAGTCCGGGACCGCTGGGGACCTTCACCGCCGCCGCGCCGAACAGGTCCGGGTACAAGGAGGCTTCCGGCGACAGGTAGTAGTACTCGAACAGGGCCTCGGGAACGAGCGCCGCCAGCAGATGCAGCGTGGCTAGCGCGCCCGGGCCGAAGTAGGGCGAGTGCGGCGCAACCTTGACGCCGCGCTCGGTCGCCAGTTGCAGCACTTTCACGAATTCGGTGATGCCGCCGACCTTGATCACCGAAGGCTGCGCGTAGTCGAGCGCGCGCGCGTCGAACGCCGCCTTGAACTGGGTCGCGAAGCAGAGGTTTTCGCCGGCTGCGATTGGAATGGCGCTTTCCTCGCCGACCGCGCGCAACGCGGCGAAGTCCTCCGGCGGAAACACCGGCTCCTCCAGCCAGTGCAGCCGGTGCGGCCTGAAGCGCATCGCCGCGGCGATCGCCTCTTTCGGCGTCCACTCGCAATTGACGTCGAGGGTCAGCGGCACGTACTTGGGCACCGCGGCGCGCGCCGCGGCGATGATGGCCTCGTTCACTTCGTGCAGCTTCACGGTCGGAAAGCCCTCGGCCAGCACGCGCTCGCAGTGCTTCACCACCAGGGCGGCGTCGCCATAGCGCAGCAGGCTCGCGTAGCAGGGAATAGACGTGCGCCGCGCGCCGCCGAGCAGGCGGTGCACGGGCTCGCCGGCCGCCTTGCCGGCGATGTCCCACAGCGCGATGTCGAGGCCCGAGATGGCGTAGGCCTGCACGCCGAAGCGGCCGAAGATGTGCAGCTTGCGCTGAATCAGCTGGTTCAGGCCGGCGATGTCCTCCGCGTCGTGACCGACCGCGAGCGGGGCGATCATGTCGTTCACGGCTGCGACGACGGTGCTGAGGCAGTTATAGGCGAATGCGTCGCCCCAGCCGACGATGCCCTGGTCGGTCTCGACGCGCACCAGGCAGAACTCGAGGCGGCGGCCGTTTGCCGCGCCGTACTGGAACGGGATCGAGAGGGGTACCGCGATGACGCGGGTGATCTTCATTGCGCCGTCCTGCGCGCGGGTATGAGGGAT
>DASUZH010000240.1:0-6115 GCA_036376975.1 Burkholderiales bacterium
TACTTCACCATGCTGAACTGCAACAAGCGCTCGATCACCGTCAACATGAAGAGCGCCGAGGGCAAGGCGGTGTTCGTCGACCTGGTGAAGAAGTGCCACATCATCATGGAGAACTTCGGCCCCGGCGTGCTCGACCGCTTCGGCTTCACCTGGGAGAAGATCCACCAGCTCAACCCGAAGATCGTGATGGGCTCGATCAAGGGCTTCGGCTCGAGCGGCCCGTACAGCGACTTCAAGGCCTACGAGAACGTGGCGCAGGCGATGGGCGGGGCGATGAGCACGACGGGAGTGCCGGACGGCCCGCCGTTCGTCACCGGGGCGCAAATCGGCGACTCGGGCACCGGCCTGCACCTGGCCATCGGCCTGCTCGCCGCGCTGCGCCAGGCCGAGAACACCGGCCAGGGCCAGTACGTCGAGGTGGCGATGATGGACGGCGTGATGAACCTGTGCCGCGTGAAATTCCGCGACCACCAGCGCCTGACGCGCGGCAACCTGAGCGAATTCTCGGTGCCGACCTACCAGGGCATGGGCGACGTGCCGCGGGCCGGCAACGACTCCGGCGGCGGCCAGCTCGGCAACGCGGTGCACTGCAAGCCGCACGGCGCCAACGACTGGCTCTACGTGGTGGTGCAGGAGGCGGTGTGGGAGGACCTCGCCAACCGCATCGGCCCCGACGTCGGCGTGCCCGACCTCGCCAAGGACCCGCGCGTCGCCAGCATCGGCGAGCGGCGCAAGAACCAGAGCCTGGTGTGGACGCTGCTCAACAAGTTCGCCGAGAAGTACACCAAGCGCGAGCTGATGGCGATCCTCAACCCGCTCGACGTGCCGTGCGGGCCGATCATGTCGACCGAGGACCTCGCCACCGACGAGCACGTGCGCGGCCGCGACATGTGGGTCGAGCTCGACCACCCGCAGCGCGGCAAGTGGTTCAACGTCGGCATGCCGATCAAGCTGTCGGCCTCGCCCGCCGAGATCAAGCGCTCGCCGACGCTCGGCGAGCACACCAGCGAGATCCTGAAAGAGGTGCTCGGCTACGACGAGGCGAAGATCGGCTCGCTGAAGGCCGCGGGCGCGTTCTCCATCCCGCCGAAGAAGGCCGCCTAGTGAAAATCGCCATCGTCGGCCAGCAGGATTTCGGCAAGGCGGTTCTCGAAGCCTTCCTCGCGCGCGGCGACCAGGTCGCCGCCGTGTTCTGCGCGCCGGAGAAGGAAGGCGCGCGGCCGGACTCGCTGCGCGTCGCGGCGCAGGAGAAGGGCCTCAAGCTGCACCAGTTCAAGTCGCTCAAGGCGCCCGAGGCGACCGAGGCGATGAAGGCCGCCGGCGCCGACATCGGCATCATGGCCTTCGTGCTGCAGTTCGCGCCGCAGGAGTTCGTAAGCATCCCGAAGCACGGCACCATCCAGTACCACCCTTCGCTGCTGCCGAAGTACCGCGGGCCGTCGTCGATCAACTGGCCGATCTCGCGCGGCGAGAAGGAGACCGGGCTGACCATCTTCCGCCCCACCGACGGCCTCGACGAGGGCGCGGTGATCCTGCAGAAAAAGACACCGGTCGGCGAGAACGACACCTTGGGGAACGTCTATTTCGATCGCCTGTTCCCCATGGGCGTTCAGGCCATGCTGGAAGCTGCTGATTTGGTTGCTTCTAATAAACATAAAGAAGTGGTCCAGGACGAATCCCAGGCCTCGTACGAAGGCTGGTTCCGCGAGGCCGAGGCGAAGATCCACTGGGCGAACCACGTCGACAACATCCACAACCTGATCCGCGGCGCCGACCCGGCGCCGGGGGCCTGGACCACCCTGAACGGGGTGAAGCTGCAGCTGTTCGACTCGCGCAAGGAGCTGGTGCGCACCTTCGGCGCGGTCAAGGGCAAGATCGGCGAGGTAGTCGAGGCGGCCGACGGGCGGATGGTGATTACCGCCCAGGGCGGCCGCATCCACGCCGGCAAGGCCAAGCTCGGCGATGGCAAAAAAGTCACAGCCGCCGACCTGATCTCCTCAGGCCAGATCAAACCCGGTACGCTCCTCGGCAGCTAGTTGTAAATGTTGCCCGCGGGGGGAAGGCCGACCCGCGCGTAAATATTTGACCTAGCTTACATTTTGCTGCAAAAATGCGGCTCAGACCGCTGTTTTTGTGGGGAGTTGTCGCGCGTCAGGGTCGTGCGACGCCGGGCAAAAGGGGAGAGGCGCGATGAAATCCGCATTCTGGAAGACCGACTGGTTCCTCGGAACCGTGGTCGTTCTCGCCGTCCTCGCCTTCAACCGCTTCAGCGACCTGATCCCCAGCCTGGAGCGCAAGGCGTACGACCTCGGCGTGCAGGCCACCTCGCGCACCGCTTCCGAGCGCATCGCGGTCATCGCCATCGACGACACCAGCATCGCCAACATCGGCCGCTGGCCGTGGTCGCGCGAGGTGCACGCCAAGATGACCGACCTGCTGGCCGGCGCCAAGGCGAAGGTGATCGCGAACACCGTGTTCTTCAGCGAGGCGCAGGTCGACCCCGGCTACGTCTACATCACCAAGGCGCTCGACCTGACCGGCAAGATCGAGCCGCCGCTCGCCGAGGGCGCGCCGCTGGTCTCGCTGCTGAAGGAAGCCGAGCTGCAGCTCAACACCGACCGCAAGCTGGCCGAGAGCTACGCCAAGGCGGGCAACGTGGCGCTGCCGATGCTGTTCCAGATCGGCGCGCCGCGCGGCAAGCCCGACAAGCCGCTGCCCGACTTCGTGCTGAAGAACGCCATCAAGGCGCTCGGCAACGAGGAGGCCGCGCCGCTGCCCACCGTGTCGGTGCTGCTGCCGATCGACAGCATCGGCCGCGCGGCCGCCGGCCTCGGCCACCTCAACGTCTCGCCCGACGTCGACGGCGGCGTGCGCACCGAGCCGCTGGTGCTGCAGTACTACGACGTCTACTACCCGGCTCTGTCGCTGATGATCGCCGCGCAGAGCCTCAACCTCGGCGCGCAGGACATCAAGGTGCAGCCGGGGGTCAGCGTCTCGCTCGGCCGGCTGAAGATCGGCACCGAGTCGAGCTCGCAGATGTACACCTACTTCTACAAGGACCGCGACGGCCGCTCGGCGTTCCAGGTCGACTCGTTCTACGACGTGCTGTCGGGCAAGATCCCGGCGCAGAAGTACACCGACAAGATCGTGCTGATCGGCGCCACCGCCGGCGGCGTCGGCACCACCACGGTCACGCCGGTCTCTACGGCAATGGCGCCGGTGCTGGCGACCGCGCACGCGGTGTCGTCGATCCTGCAGGAGCATTTCTTCACCGCGCCGACCTGGGCCTACTGGGCCGAGCTCGGCATCATCCTGCTGGTCGGCGCGTACCTGATCGCGCTGCTGCCGCGCCTCGGCGCGCGGCCGGCGCTGGTCATCTCCGCCGCGCTGTTCGTCGCGCTGCTCGGGCTGCACTTCGGCCTGATGGTCTCGGGCGGGCTGTGGATGCAGCTGATGCTGCCGGCGACGCTGCTGCTGGCCGGCCACGCCGCGCTGATCTCCAAGCGCTTCATCGCCACCGAGGCCGGCAAGCAGAAGTCCGACGAGAGCTCGGCCGAGTCGAACCGCATGCTCGGCCTCGCCTACCAGGGCCAGGGCCAGCTCGACCTGGCGTGGGACAAGTTCCGCCAGGTGCCGCTGTCCGACGCGCTGCTCGACAACCTGTACAACCTGGCGCTCGACTACGAGCGCAAGCGCCAGTTCAACAAGGCGGAGAGCGTGTTCCGCTACATGCACGAGTTCAACCCCAAGTTCCGCGACCTCGAGCAGAAGCTGTCGCGCGCGCAGAAGCTGTCGGAGACGGTGATCCTCGGCGGCGGCGGCAGCCACCCCGGCGGCAACCTCAACCTGGCGGTGGGCGAGAAGCCGAAGTTCGGCCGCTTCGAGGTGCAGAAGGAGCTCGGCAAGGGCGCGATGGGGGTGGTCTACCTCGGCAAGGATCCGAAGATCGGCCGCGAGGTGGCGATCAAGACCATGGCGCTCGCCCAGGAGTTCGAGGCCGAGGAGCTGGCCGAGGTAAAGGAGCGCTTCTTCCGCGAGGCGGAGACCGCCGGCCGCCTGTCGCATCCGAACATCGTCACCATCTACGACACCGGCGAGGAGCACGACTTCTGCTACATCGCCATGGAGCTGCTGAAGGGCGGCGACCTGGCGCCGTACGTCAAGCAGGGCAACCTGCTGCCGACGGAGAAGGCGGTATCGGTGATCGCGCGAGCCGCCGACGCGCTCGGCTACGCGCACAAGCAGAACGTCGTGCACCGCGACATCAAGCCGGCCAACATGATGTACCACGCCGACACCGACACGCTGAAGCTGACCGACTTCGGCATCGCGCGCCTCACCGACAGCTCGAAGACCAAGACCGGCATGGTGCTCGGCACGCCGTCCTACATGTCGCCCGAGCAGCTCGCCGGCAAGAAGATCGAGGGTCGCTCGGACCTGTTCTCGCTCGCCGTCAGCCTGTACCAGCTGCTCTCCGGCAAGCTGCCGTTCGAGGGCGAGTCGATGGCGCAGCTGATGTTCAAGATCGCCAACGAGCCGCCCACCGACATCCTGGCGGTCAACCCGAACCTGCCGCCGGCGCTGGTCGCCTTCCTCGACAAGGCGCTGGCGAAGAACCCGGACGAGCGCTACCAGACCGGCGAGGAGTTCGGCGGCGCGCTGCGCGCGGCACATAGTGGTTCCGCGGCCCAGAACCCGGCCGCTAAAACAGCGGCGGGCAGCTCCGGCGTGGACATCGAAATCTAGCGCGATGGACCTCACCCAGACCCTCGAGATCGCGAGCTGCACCGACCCCGGCATGGTGCGCTCGCACAACGAGGACTCGATCGCGGCCGACGCGGCGAACGGGCTGGTGGTGCTGGCCGACGGCATGGGCGGGTACAACGCCGGCGAGGTGGCGAGCGGCATGGCCACCACGGTGATCATCACCGAGATGCAGCAGATCCTCACCGCGGCGCGCCCCTACGACGTCGACCAGCGCACCAACCAGGAGATCGCCGCGCGGCTGGTGCGCGAGCAGGTGCTGAAGGCGAACACCTCGATCTACCAGGCGGCGCAGAGCCAGCCGCAGTACGCCGGCATGGGCACCACGCTGGTGACCTGCCTGTTCTTCGACAACCGCGTGCTGGTGGCGCACCTCGGCGACTCGCGCCTGTACCTGCAGCGCGGCGGCAGCTTCCGCCAGGTGACGCGCGACCATTCGCTGCTGCAGGAGCAGATCGACTCCGGCCTGATCACCGCCGAGCAGGCGAAGAAGGCGCAGCACAAGAACCTGGTCACCAAGGCGCTCGGCATCGACCCGAGCGTCGAGCCCGAGGTCCACGAGTACCCGACCAAGCCGGGGGACATCTACCTGCTGTGCTCGGACGGGCTGTGCGACATGGTCGAGGACGACGACATCGGAATGACGCTGCAGGCGCTCGGCGGCAACCTCAAGCTCGCCGCGCAGCAGCTGGTGCAGATGGCCAATGACAACGGGGGGCGCGACAACGTTTCAGTTATACTCGTCCGCGTCCTACGGGAGTACCCCGGGCCCCGTGGCGTCATGGCCAAAGTGTTCGCGTGGTTAAAATAACGTTCCGGGACAATCGGTTATGGCGAAACTGATACTCAGCATGGACGGTCTGGTGCTCAAGGAAATTCCCTTGGCGAAGGAACGGACCACCATTGGGCGCAAGCCGCACAACGACATCCAGATCGACAATCTGGCGGTCAGCGGCGAGCACGCCGTCATCGTCACCATCCTGAACGATTCGTTCCTCGAGGACCTCGGCAGCACCAACGGCACGGTGGTCAACGGCAACGCGATCAAGAAGCACTTCCTGCAGAACAACGACGTCATCGAGCTCGGCAAGTACAAGCTGAAGTTCGTCGGCGAAGCCGCTCCGGCGGCGGGTGCAGCCCCCGCCGGTGAAAAGGCCGATTTCGAGAAGACCATGGTGCTGCGTCCTTCGCAGATGAAGGCCGCGGCCGACCAGGCGAAGGCGATGGCCGCCGGCGCCGGCGGGCAGGCCGCAGCGGTCGCGCAGCGCGCCGCCGCCGTGCAGGCGGCCGGCCAGGCCGCCACCGCCTCCGGCGTGGCCGACAAGGACGCCGCCAGGGCCCCGGCCGCCGC
>DASUZH010000241.1:0-3946 GCA_036376975.1 Burkholderiales bacterium
CTACCTGCACGGCGGCTACGGCGGCCTGCTCGACGGCCTCGAGCGCGCGCTCGACGGCAAGCGCGCCGGCGACAAGGTGCAGGTGCAGCTCGAGCCCGAGGACGCCTTCGGCGAGTACGACGCGGAGCTGGTGCGCCTCGAGCCGGCGGCGCGCTACGGCGAGGGCATCGCCGCCGGCATGGAAGTCGAGGAGGACGGCAGCTTTTACCTGGTCACCGACGTCGCCGACGGCAAGGTGGTGCTGGACGGCAACCACCCGCTCGCCGGCATGGCGCTGCGCTTTTTCCTCGAAGTGCTGGCTGTAAGAACTGCAAACCCGGAAGAAATCCAGCGCGGAGTATCATTGCCCTAGAGGGGAGGGGCGATGCTGAAAGACATGCTGTCCTACGGGCTGGGGACCCTGGTGGCGATCGCCATCGTGGCCGGCCTGGTGTTCCTCTTCATCAGCGACATCACGCAGAAGAAGCACGGCGTGCTGCGCAACTATCCCATCGTCGGCCACCTGCGCTACTTCTTCGAGCAGCTGGGCGAATACTTCCGCCAGTATTTCTTCTCCGGCGACCGCGAGGAGATGCCGTTCAACCGCGCCACGCGCGGCTGGATCTACCGCCTGGCGAAGAACGAGGGCGGCAACATCGGCTTCGGCTCGACCTACGACCTGCACCAGCCGGGCGCTTTGATCTTCGTCAACCATCCGTTCCCGGTGCTGGAGGAGGAGCGGCTGCCGACGCCGTCGCTCGCGCTCGGCGATGGCCACTGCGAGCATCCGTTCTACGCCAAGTCGATCGTCAACGTGAGCGGCATGAGCTACGGCGCGATCTCCGAGCCCGCGGTGCGCGCGCTGTCGCGCGGCGCGGCGGTCGCCGGCTGCTGGATGGACACCGGCGAAGGCGGCCTGTCGCCCTACCACCTGGAGGGCGGCTGCGACATCATCATGCAGATCGGCACCGCCAAGTACGGCGTGCGCGACGCGCAAGGCAACCTGTCCGCGGAACGGCTGGTGGAGCTGTCGAAGGTGGTGCGCGCGTTCGAGATCAAGCTGAGCCAGGGCGCCAAGCCGGGCAAGGGCGGCGTGCTGCCCGGCAAGAAGGTGACCGCCGAGATCGCGCAGATCCGCGGCATCCCCGAGGGGCGCGACTCGATCAGCCCCAACCGCCACCGCGACATCGCCAACATCAACGACCTGCTCGACAAGATCCACTGGGTGCGCAACCTCACCGGGCGGCCGGTCGGGGTGAAGACCGCGATCGGCGGCTGGGCGTTCATGAACCAGCTCACCGAGGCGGTGCACAAGCGCGGCCTCGAGTACGCGCCGGACTTCCTGGTGATCGACGGCGGCGAGGGAGGCTCGGGCGCGACCCCGCAGGCGCTGGCCGACCACATGAGCCTGTCGATCGAGGAAGCTCTGCCGCGCGTGGTGGACGCGCTGATCGAATCGGGCCTCAAGCAGCGCATCCGCGTGGTCGCCTCCGGCAAGATCGTCACCTCGGCGCGCGCCGCCTGGGCGCTCTGCGTCGGCGCCGACTTCATCAACACCGCGCGCGGCTTCATGTTCTCGCTCGGCTGCATCCAGGCGCTGCGCTGCCACCAGAACACCTGCCCGACCGGCGTCACCACGCATAACAAGCGCCTGCAGCGCGCGCTGGTCGTGGAAGAGAAGTACCTGCGCGTGGCCAACTACTGCAACAACATGAACCGCGAGATCGACATGATCGCCCACTCCTGCGGCGTGCGGCAGGCGCGCGAGCTGAAGCGCGAGCACGTGCGCATCGTGCAGGCAAGCGGCCAGTCGGTGGCGCTCAACATGCTGTATCCCTACCCCGAGCCGAAGGCGAGGATCCGCGCCGCTTGAAGAAGCTCCTGCTAGCCGTTGCGTTCCTCGCGCCGTGCGGCGCGCTCGCGGCCGACCTGCATCGGCAGCCGCTCGGCACGCGAGTCACGAACGAGTTCAGGCTCGGCCCATCGCTTTTCTACCTGCCGGACGGCGAATGGGTGCTCGCCGCCCGCGCCGCCTGGACCGGCAAGCTGGCGCACGTGCAGGAAGGCCCGAAGTTCGCCGGCGTGTTCCTCCTCGACGTGCGCGACGGGCGGATGGCGCGCGCCCTCTGGGTGACCACCAATGTCGAGCCGGTGCCGGGTAACCGGGGCTGGGTGCCGAGCCAGGACCCCTGCAAGGTGCGCGAAGACATCCACCTGTACCGCGAGCTCGGCCAGAACTACCAGAACCAGTACTGCGTGCAGGTGAACCACCGCGTGCCGTTCCTGGTCGACAGGAAAGGATGGGCGCAGGACGCGCACGGCTGGGCCGCCACGCAGAAGGTGGCCATGCCGACGACCGTGGTCGCGGTGCAGTTCGCCCGCATCGATCGCGCTTTCCAGACTCAATTGCACTACTACTTCAACCCTGAAGCCGATGGCTTTGCGCCGTCGAAGGCGGGCAAGTGGAACGTCAGCGAATGGCACCGCGACCGCCTCGACCAGGACCCGGCGCGCGCCGCCTACATCCAGGGCCTGACCAGGTGGGCGGGCGATGCCGCCTCGCCGGTGTACGCCGGATTCACCGACGCCAAGCTGAAGGCGGCGTTCCCGCAGCCGCCCTATCCGGCGAAGCGATGATCCGCGCGCTGTTTCTCGCGATCCTGGTTCCGCTCAACGCCTTCGCCCTCAGCCCGGCGGGGCAGGAGTTCCTGCAGATCGCGAAGGAGCTCGAGCCGGCCCAATGCAAGAAGCGCCAGCTGCGCCGCCAGATCGTGCTGGCCGACGCCGAGCAGCGCGGCGCCGACGCGCGCAAGCTGCGGGAGGATTTCTCCCGCATCGACAGGGACCCGAAGGTGGCGCGGCTGGAGAAGCGGCTCGCCGAGCTGGAGAAGCGCGTCACCAAGGACGACCTGCCGGAGATCAACCGCCAGCACGTCGAAGCTTTCTATCGCTGCGAGTAAGCATGAATCCTGAGGCGACCAAGCAGTTCGGCGCGAAGCTGGTGAGCCTGTACACCGGCAGCGTGCTCACCAAGCTGATCGACATCGGCTACGAGGTGGGACTGTTCGAGGCCTCGCGCAAGGGCCCGGCGACGAGCGAGGAGCTCGCCGAGCGCGCCGGCCTCAAGGAGCGCTACGTGCGCGAGTGGCTCGGCGCCATGGCGACCGGCGGTATCTATCGCTACGACGCGAAATCGGAGCGCTACGAGCTGCCGGAAGAGCACGCCGCGCTGCTGACCGGCCACACGGCGCAGAACGCCGCGCCGCACAGCCGCATCCTGGAGCACTTCGGCACCCACCTGCCGAAGATCAAAGCCTGCTTCCGCGCCGGCGGCGGGGTGCCGTATTCGGCCTACCGGCCGGTGTTCACGCAATGCATGGACGACGTCTGGCGGCGCATCTTCGACCAGACGCTGGTGTCGAGCTTCATCGGCGGCGTGCCGGGGCTGAGCGAGCGCCTGCGCTCGGGCATCAGCGTCCTCGACGTGGGCTGCGGCACCGGGCACGCGATGAACCTGCTGGCGCGCGAGTTCCCGCGCTCGCGCTTCCTCGGCTACGACATCGGCGAGGACGCGATCGAGGCGGCGCAGCGCGAGGCGGGGGAGATGAAGGTCGGCAACAGCCGCTTCGCGATGCAGGACGTGGCCGAACTGCCGGCGACGCCGAAGTTCGACCTGATCACCGCTTTCGACGCGATCCACGACCAGAAGGACCCGGATGCGGTGCTGCGCGGCGTGCGCCGCGCGCTCGCCCCGGACGGGGTGTTCCTGATGGTCGACTTCAAGTTCCACAGCCGCGTCGAGGACAACATGTCCAACCCGTTCGCGCCGATGTACTACGGCATCAGCCTGATGCACTGCATGACGGTGTCGCTTGCCGTCGGCGGCAAGGGCCTAGGCACGGTATGGGGCGAGGAGACCGCGCGCCGCATGATGGCCGAGGCGGGCTTCGGCCAGGTCGAGGTGCTC
>DASUZH010000242.1:0-3975 GCA_036376975.1 Burkholderiales bacterium
CGACCTGTCGTACACCGCCAACTTCATGCGCATGATGTTCGCGGTGCCGGCCGAGGAGTACAAGGTGAACGAGGTGCTGGTGCGGGCGATGGACCGCATCTTCATCCTGCACGCCGACCACGAGCAGAACGCCTCGACCTCGACCGTGCGGCTGTGTGGCTCCTCCGGCGCCAACCCCTACGCCTGCATCGCCGCGGGCATCGCCTCGCTGTGGGGCCCTGCGCACGGCGGCGCCAACGAGGCCTGCCTCGAGATGCTGGAGGAGATCGGCGACGTGTCGAAGGTGCCCGAGTTCCTGAAGAAGGTGAAGGACAAGAACTCCGGCGTGCGCCTGATGGGCTTCGGCCACCGCGTCTACAAGAACCACGACCCGCGCGCCAAGCTGATGCGCGAGACCTGCCACGAGGTGCTCAACGAGCTCGGCCTGCACAACGACCGGCTGTTCAAGCTGGCGCTCGAGCTGGAGCGCATCGCGCTCGAGGACCCGTATTTCGTAGAGCGCAAGCTCTACCCGAACGTCGACTTCTACTCGGGCATCGTGCAGCGCGCGCTCGGCATCCCGGTGGCGATGTTCACCTGCATCTTCTCGCTCGCCCGCACGGTGGGCTGGATCGCGCAGTGGCAGGAGATGATCACCGACCCGGAGTACAAGATCGGCCGCCCGCGCCAGCTCTACAAGGGCGCCACGCGCCGGGATGTGAAGCCCATCGACAAGAGGTAAGTCATGAGCTCCGTGATGAAGCAGTTTCTCGACAATTCGTACCTCTTCGGCGGCAACGCGCCTTTCATCGAGGAGCTGTACGAAAGCTATCTCGTCAACCCGGGCAGCGTGACGGAGGAGTGGCGCGAGTATTTCGACAAGATGCAGGTGCTGCCGGGCAACGCCAACAAGGACGTGGCGCACGCCCCGGTGGTCGAGTCCTTCGTGCAGCGGGCGAAGCGCGGCGAGTTCAGCGGCGCGCGCACCATGCCGACGGAGCACCTCGCGCCCGAGCGCCTGCAGGTGGCGGCGCTGCTGCTGGTCACCTCCTACCGCATCGCCGGCTCGCGCTGGGCCACCGTCGACCCGCTGAAGCGCCTGCCGCGGCCGAGCGTGCCGGAGCTGGAGCCGGCGTACTACGACCTGTCGGAGGCCGACCTCGAGCAGGTGGTCAACTCGGGCTCGTTCATGGGCCTGGATCGCGTGTCCTTGCGGACCCTGATCCAGGCGCTGCGCGACACGTATTGCCGCAACATCGGCTTCGAGTACATGTTCATCAGCGACCGCGCGCAGCGCGTGTGGATCCAGGAGCGCATCGAGCCGCTGCGCGGCACGGCCAAGCTGGCGCCCGCGCAGCAGAAGCAGCTGCTGGAGAAGCTGACCGAGGCCGAGCAGCTCGAGCGCTACCTGCACACCAAGTACGTCGGGCAGAAGCGCTTCTCGCTGGAGGGCGGCGAAAGCCTGATCCCGTCGATCGACGAGCTGATCCAGCGCGCCGGAGCGAACGGCGTGCAGGAGATCGTGATCGGCATGGCGCACCGCGGCCGGCTGAACGTGCTGGTGAACGTCCTAGGCAAAATGCCCAAAGACCTGTTCCTCGAGTTCGAGGGCAAGCACGCGCACGAGCTGCCGATGGGCGACGTCAAGTACCACAACGGCTTCTCGTCCGACATCACCACGCCGGGCGGGCCGGTGCATTTGAGCCTCGCTTTCAACCCTTCCCACCTGGAGATCGTCAATCCGGTGGTCGAGGGGTCGGTGCGCGCGCGCCAGCGCCGCCGGGACGACAAGACCGGCGACCAGGTGCTGCCGATCCTGGTGCACGGCGACGCCGCCTTCGCCGGGCAGGGCGTGGTGATGGAGACCCTCAACCTGTCGGGCACGCGCGGCTACGGCACCGGCGGCACCGTCCACCTGATCGTCAACAACCAGATCGGCTTCACCACCTCCGACCCGCGCGACACGCGCTCGACCACCTACTGCACCGACGTGGCGAAGATGGTCGAGGCGCCGATCTTCCACGTCAACGGCGACGACCCGGAGGCGGTGCTGTTCGTCACGCAGCTCGCGCTCGACTTCCGGCAGAAGTTCCACAAGGACGTGGTGATCGACATCGTCTGCTTCAGGAAGCTCGGCCACAACGAGCAGGACGAGCCGTTCGTCACGCAGCCGCTGATGTACAAGAAGATCGCCCAGCACCCCGGCACGCGCAAGCTGTACGCCGACAAGCTGGTGGCGCAGGGCGTGATCGGCGCCGACGACCCCGAGCAGCTGATCAAGGACTACCGCAACACGCTCGACGAGGGCAAGGAGACGGTCAGCCCGGTGCTGTCCAACTTCAAGAGCAAGTTCGCCGTCGACTGGGCGCCGTTCCTCAACTCCAAGTGGACCGACGCCGCCGACACGCATGTGCCGCTGGACGAGCTGAAGCGGCTTTCCGAACGGGTCACCGCCGTCCCGGAAGGCTTCAAGGTGCACCCCACGGTAGGGCGCGTGATCGAGGCGCGCAGGCAGATGGCGGAGGGCAAGCAGCCGGTCGACTGGGGCATGGCCGAGACGCTCGCCTACGCCAGCCTGCTTTCCAACGGCTACGACGTGCGCCTGTCCGGGCAGGATTCCGGCCGCGGCACCTTCGCGCACCGCCACGCGGTGTGGCATGACCAGGACCGCGAGCGCTGGGACCAGGGCAGCCACATCCCGCTGCAGCATGTCGGCAAGGACCAGGGCGACTTCGTGGTGATCGATTCTGTGCTGTCGGAGGAGGCTGTGCTCGGCTTCGAGTACGGCTTCTCCACCGCCGAGCCAAACGCGCTGGTGATCTGGGAAGCGCAGTTCGGCGACTTCGCCAACGGCGCGCAGGTCGTGATGGACCAGTTCATCAGCTCGGGCGAGACCAAGTGGGGCCGGGTCTGCGGGCTGGTGCAGCTGCTGCCGCACGGCTACGAAGGGCAGGGCCCCGAGCATTCGTCGGCGCGCCTCGAGCGCTACCTGCAGCTCTGCGCCGAGCACAACATGCAGGTCTGCGTGCCGAGCAACGCGGCGCAGATCTTCCACCTGCTGCGCCGGCAGATGCTGCGGCCGTTCAGGAAGCCGCTGGTCGTCATGACTCCCAAATCGCTCTTGAGGAAAAAGGAAGCAGCGTCTTCCATCAAAGAGCTGGCGAACGGCTCGTTCCAGACCGTGATCCCGGACACCACCACCACCGACGAGAAGGCGGTGAAGCGCGTCATCGCCTGCTGCGGCAAGGTCTATTACGACCTCGCCACCAAGCGCATCGAGATGCAGAAGGCCGACACCGCGATCATCCGCGTCGAGCAGCTCTATCCGTTCCCGCACAAGCAGTTCAAGGCGGAGATGGAGCGGTATCCGAATGCAAGCGAAGTGGTCTGGTGCCAGGAAGAGCCGCAGAACCAGGGCGCGTGGTACCAGACCGCGCACTACTTCCGCGAGAACATGCGCGAGGACCAGAAGCTGCACTTTGCCGGCCGGCCCGCTTCCGCGTCACCCGCTGGCGGGTACATGGCGAAGCACAACGAAAGGCAAAAAGCCCTTGTAGAACAAGCGCTCGGAAAACTTAAGTAGTCCCGGCGCGTTACGCGCTGGTTTTTCGCAACCCGGTGGATGCTTAGCGGAAGCCGGGGAAAAACTTAACGGGAGCGGTAATGGCAATCATCGAAGTCAAGGTGCCGCAATTGTCGGAGTCGGTCGCCGAGGCGACGCTGCTCGACTGGCACAAGAAGGAAGGCGAGAAGGTCTCGCGCGACGAGAACCTGATCGACATCGAGACCGACAAGGTGGTGCTCGAGCTGCCGGCGCCCGCCGACGGCGTGCTGGTGAAGATCATCAAGAAGAGCCGCGACGCGGTCGGCTCGGGCGAGGTGATCGCCCAGATCGATACCGAAGGGAAGGCAGGGGTTGCCTCTGCTTCTCCCAAGAAAGAAGTTCCTCAAGAAAAGGCGAAGAGTGCTCCGGCGGTCATGCCTGCTGCGCAAAAG
>DASUZH010000243.1:0-4422 GCA_036376975.1 Burkholderiales bacterium
TGCTTGGCGAGCTGCATGGCGACGTTGCTCGACAGGTCGCCATGCTCGGGATTCTTCGGCCGCTCGATGTGGATCTCGATGGCTCCGGCGTCGGGCGCGACGACGCGCAGCCCCTGCTCGAGCACCCGCCGGAATTCTTCTTTCGGATCAGCCATGTAAGGCGGCGGATTTTAGTCGAATTCGATTGGGTCGACGTCGAGATGCCAGCGGATATTGCGCGGCGAGCGCTCGAACAAGGCGGCGGTGAGGTCGCCGAGGTAGGCCTGCAGCGCGGGGCGCGAAGCGGACTGCATCAGCAGCCGCGCGCGCTCGTAGCCGGCGCGACGCGTAATGAGATGGGGCACGGGGTCGTAAACCCTGACTTCGGCGGGCACCGCCGCCAGCGCGGCGGCCTCGGCGAGGAACCGCATGGCGCCCTCCAGCTTCTTCGCTTCGGCGCGCAATGCCGCTTCGAACACGAACGGCGGAAAACCCGCCGCGCGCCGCTCGGCGAGCTGCGACTCGGCGAAGCCCGCGTAGTCATGCCGCATGAGCGCCGCGTACAGCGGGTGGTCGGCGTAACGGGTCTGCACCAGCACCTCGCCCGGCTGCGCCCGCCGCCCGGCGCGCCCGGCGACCTGCGAAAGCACCGAGAACAGGCGCTCGCCGGAGCGGTAGTCGGTGGAAAGCAGGGCGGAGTCGGCGTTCAGCACTCCGACCAGCGTGAGCTTCGGGAAATCGTGTCCCTTGGCGAGGAGCTGGGTGCCGACCAGGATGTCGCCGTCGCCTTGGCGGACGCCTTCGAGGGTGCGCGCCAGCTCGTCCCGCCGCCGGGCGCTGTCGCGGTCGATGCGCACGATGCGCGCCGCCGGGAAGGCGGCCGCGAGCGTTTCTTCCACGCGCTGCGTGCCGCGCCCCATCGGCTTCAGGTCGACGTTGCCGCACGTCGGGCAGGCAGACGGGATCGGCCCTTCCGCGCCGCAGTGGTGGCAGCGCAACCTGCCGTGGCTTCTCGTCCGGCTATCGGCGGCATGCAGCACCATGCGCGCGGTGCAGCGCTCGCAGCCTGCGGTCCAGCCGCAAGCTTCGCAGGCCAGGACCGGCGCGTAACCCCGCCGGTTGATGAAAATCAGGCTTTGCTCTTTCCTCGCCAGCCGCTCGCCGATCGCCGCGACCAGCGAAGGCACCAGGCCCTGCCGCGGCGCCTCGCGCTGCAGGTCGAGCATGCGCACGCGCGGCAGGCGCGCCCCCGGCACGGCGCGCTCGGGCAGGTCGAGCTTCTCGTAGCGGCGGGCGAGATGGTTCTGCCAGGACTCGAGCGATGGCGTCGCCGAGCCCAGCACCACGGGGCAGCCGGCAAGCTTGGCGCGATAGATGGCGGCGTCGCGCGCCGAGTAGCGCAGGCCCTCCTGCTGCTTGAAGGAGGTGTCGTGCTCTTCGTCGACCACCAGCAGGCCGAGGCGCGGGATGGGAGCGAGCACGGCGAGGCGGGTGCCGAGGACTATGCCGGCTTCGCCCCGCGCGGCTTCCAGCCAGGCGGAGGTGCGTGCGACGTCCTGCAGGCCGCTGTGCAGCAGGGCGAGCCGGGTGTCGGGGAACGCCTCGCGGACGCGCGCTTCGAGCTGCGGAGTCAGGCTGATCTCGGGAACCAGAACCAGCGCTTGCAGGCCGCGTTGCAGGACCCGGGCGATGAGGTGGAGATAGACCTCGGTCTTCCCGCTGCCAGTCACGCCGTGGAGCAGAAACGGCTGGAAGCGGCCGAACGCGGCGGCGATGCGCTCGTTCGCGTGCGACTGCGCCGGCGTCGGCGCGTGATGCTCCACGAACCGCGTGCCGGATGAGCCCGAGGCGGGCTGCAGCGCTTTCTTCGGCAGCGGCCTGATCGAGCGCAGGCGCGGCGGCAACGCGCCGATCACCGTCTCGCCGAGCGGCCGCTGGTAGTACGAGGAGAGGAACCGCATCAGCTCTAGCCAGTCGCCGGCGAAGCGCGGCGCGTCGTCGCGCACTGTGAGAATCGATTTCAATTTTTCCGCGCGCACTTCGCTCGCCGCGTTGGCCTCGACGACCACGCCCAAGCGCTGGCGCGTGCCGAACGGAACCGTCACGCGATCGCCGACGCGCACTTCCAGTGCATCGGGCAGCGCGTAGTCGAACAATCGGGCGAGCGGCACGTCGAGCGCCACCTTCACGCAGGAAATCCTTTGCCCCCGCAAGGACTTAGCCCCTGTGGATAAAGGTGTGGGTAATGGCTTCATCCTGGTGTAATGCCGTTGTCCGGACGTACTTCGGCAGCCCTATTCCACTCTGATCGGGCTTTTTTTCTCATCCTCATCAATGACTTGCGGAGACGTAGCCCCGGGGCGTCTGCGCCCTCAGGGAAAACCCGGCTCGCCGCGGGATTTGTGCATAAGTCAAGCGCCGGCGCGGGTTTTTGTTCGGAGCGCGCGGCTGTAAGTGCGTACTTCGTCTACCAATGCCGAAACGGAATCCACCGGTGTTTTCGGCGCGATGCCGTGGCCGAGGTTGAAAACATGGCCGGGCGCCGGACCGAACGCGTCGAGAACGCGCCGCGCGGCATCGCGCACGCTCTTCTCCGGCGCGAACAGCGCCGACGGATCGAGATTGCCTTGCAGCGCGACGCGGCCGGCGGCGAGCTTGCGCGCGGCGGCTGCGTCGCCGGTCCAATCCAGGCCAACTGCATCGCAACCGGAGCGCATCATCGCCGCCAGCCACGGCGAGCCGCCCTTGGTGAAGAGAATTTTCGGCACGCGGCGGATCCGCTCGAGCACTTTCCTGGTGTAGGAAAGCGAGAAGGCCTCATAGTCGTCGTGCGCGAGGATTCCACCCCAGGTGTCGAACAGCATCACGACCTGCGCGCCGGCGTCGACCTGGGCGTCGAGATAGTCCGCGACCGCCGCGGCGTTCACTTCCAGGATCCGGTGCAGCAGATCGGGTCGCGCGTGCAGCATCGACTTCAGCTGGCGCCAGTCGCTGCTGCCTGCGCCTTCGACCATGTAACAGGCGAGGGTGAAGGGACTGCCCGAAAACCCGATCAGCGGCACGCGGCCGCCGAGCGCGCGCCGGATTTCGCGCACGGCGTCGAAGACGTACCGCAATCGATCCGGATCCGGAACCGCCAGCCTGCGAATGGCCGCTTCGTCGCGCAGCGGCCGCTCGAAGCGCGGTCCTTCGCCCTCGGCGAACGCCAGTCCGAGGCCCATCGCGTCGGGCACCGTGAGGATGTCCGAGAACAGGATCGCGGCATCGAGCGGAAAGCGCTCGAGCGGCTGCAGCGTGACCTCGGTGGCGAGCGCCGGCGTCTTCGCGAGCGCGAGGAAGCTGCCGGCGCGCGCGCGCGTGGCGTTGTATTCGGGCAGGTAGCGGCCGGCCTGGCGCATCAGCCAGATCGGCGTGTACTCGGTGGGCTGAAGGGCGAGCGCCTTCAGCAGCACGTCGTTCTTCAAAGCAGGCCCTGGATGTGCTGCCACTCGGCCTCGGTCACCGGCGTGATGGAGAGGCGGTTGCCCGGCCGCAGCGTCACCATTTTCGCCAGCGGCTTTTGCTTGCGTATTTCAATCAGGGAGATCAATCGGGTCTTGCGCAGCGCGCGCACATCGACGTTGAACCAGCGCGGCGCGTCCTTCTTCGATGCGGGGTCGTAGTAGGGGCTCTTCTTCTCGAACTGCGTCTTGTCGGGATAGGCCGCGGAAGCCACCTCGGCCAGGCCGGCGATGCCCGGCTCGGGGCAGCTCGAATGGTAGAAAAGCACGCCGTCGCCGACCTGCATCTGGTCGCGCATGAAGTTGCGCGCCTGGTAGTTGCGTACGCCGGTCCACGGCGTGAGCCGGCCGGGCGCGGCGAGGGCGTCATCGATCGAGCACTCGTCGGGCTCGGTCTTCATGAGCCAGTACTTCATGCGGCGATTGTACGAGGGGAAGCGTTCCCCGCTAATGCCGATGGGCTCGGCTCCCGAACCCTGGCTCTGCAGGGTGGTCGCATACCGGTCACATCAGGTTCGTCCGGCAAGCGCGAGGCGCAGGGGACGATCGCAACAGTGACGCTAGATCCGCAACCTAAGGAAGCTATCGGTTCGGAAAATATGAGCCCTGTCGTACACGGCAGGGAACAAGGACTTTTTAGAACAATTTCTCTTGCTTGGCAATCGCCGCATCGAGCTGCGATTCAATTGCTGACAAACGCGTTTTCGCTTGTCCCATGTCAAAGCCGGAGCCGAGCTTGACGCTAAGCAATTCGTGCGCCACGTTGAGCGCCGCCATTACCGCGATGCGCTCCGCGCCCATCACTTTTCCCGCCTTGCGGATCTCGTTCATCTTGCCGTCGAGGTAGGCGACCGCCTGCATCAGCGCCTCGCGCTCGCGGTCGTCGCAGGCGACGCGATAGGTGCGACCCAGCAGGTTGACTTCGACAGTCTTCGCGGCTTCG
>DASUZH010000244.1:0-7188 GCA_036376975.1 Burkholderiales bacterium
CCCGGCAGGCTGGCGCGCTCCACCACCAGCGAGTGGTAGCGCGTGGCGAGGAAGCGGTTGGGGATTTTCTCAAAAATCCCCTTGCCGTCATGGCCGATGCGCGAGGTCTTGCCGTGCATCACCCGCCTGGCGCGCACCACCCTGCCGCCGAAGGCCTGGCCGATCGCCTGGTGGCCGAGGCACACGCCGAGCAGCGGCACCTTGCCGGCCATGCGGCGGATCAGCTCGAGGGTGATGCCGGCCTGGTCCGGCGCGCAGGGGCCGGGCGAGATGAGGATGTGCGAAGGCCCCATCGCCTCGATCTGCGCCACGGAGATCTGGTCGTTTCTCGCCACCGACAGCTCGGCCCCGAGCTCGCCGAGGTACTGCACCAGGTTGTAGGTGAAGGAATCGTAGTTGTCGAGGACGAAGATCATGCCGCCTCCGCCGCCTTGAGGAGCGCGCGCGCCTTGTGGTGCGTCTCCTGCCACTCCGACTGCGGGTCGGAATCGGCCACCACCCCGGCGGCGGCCTGCGCGTGCAGCTTTCCGTCCTTCAGCACGGCGGTGCGGATGGCGATCGCGACGTCCATGTCGCCGTTGAAACCGAGATAGCCGACCGCCCCGCTGTAGACGCCGCGCTTCACCGGTTCGATCTCGTCGATGATCTGCATCGCGCGCACTTTCGGCGCGCCGGTGACGGTGCCGGCCGGGAAGCTCGCCTTGAGGACGTCGATCGCGTCGAGGCCCGGCACGATCTTGCCTTCGACGTTGGAGACCAGGTGCATGACGTGCGAGTAGCGCTCGACCACCATGACCTCGGTGACCTTCACGCTGCCTGCCTTCGCCACCCGGCCGACATCGTTTCGACCGAGGTCGATCAGCATGACGTGCTCGGCGCGCTCCTTCGGATCGGCGGCGAGCTCGGCAGCCCGACGCGCGTCTTCCTCGGGGCTAGCGCCGCGGGGGCGCGTACCGGCAATCGGCCGCAACGTGACGTTCTCGCCGGCCAGGCGCACCAGGATCTCCGGCGAGGCGCCCACCACGTGGTGGTCGCCGAAGTCGAAGTAGTACATGTAGGGGGAAGGATTGAGGCCGCGCAGCGCTCGATAGAGTTCGAGCGGCGGCGCGGTGAACTCCCGGCTGGCGCGCTGCGAGATCTGCACCTGCATGACGTCGCCGGCCAGGATGTACTGCTTCGAGCGCTCCACCGCCTCGAGGAAGCCCGCCTCGGTGAAGCTGCGCTCGACGGCCGCTTGAGAGCCCACCTTGGAACCTTCGCGTCGTCGGAACAGGTTGTCGGGCAAGGGCGTGGCCAGCCGCGCCAGCAGCTGCTCGAGCCGGCGCTTGGCGGTGCCCAGCGCGTCGGGCTGCTGCGGGTCGGCATAGACCACCACGTAAAGCTTGCCGAGCACGTTGTCGACTACCGCGAGCTCGTCGGAAACCAGCAGCAGCGCATCCGGCGTGCCCAGCGCGTCGGGCTTTGGCGTGGCAAGCGCGCGCTTCTCGACATGGCTGACAGTCTCGTAGCCGAAGTAGCCGACCAGGCCGCCGCCGAAGCGCAATGCCGCCGGCACCGGCGCCGTGCGGTGGCGCTTGAGCCAGGCCCGCACGTACTCGAACGGGTCGCCCTCGAATGTCTCCAGGCAGACGTCGTTGCCGCGCGCATCGCGCAGCAGTCGCCGCAGCGTCGATCCCCTGACTTCCATCCGCTCCGAGCAGGTAAGCCCGATGAAGGAATAGCGGCCGAAGCGCTCGCCGCCGACCACGGATTCAAGCAGGTAGCTGAACGGACCCGCCCCAGGCCCGCCTGCCAGCTTCATATAGACCGCGAGGGGGGTGTAGAGGTCGGCGCGCGCCTCGGCGAGCACCGGGATACGGCTGTAGCCCGCTTGCGCGAGCGCAGAAAATTCGGCTTCGGTCACAACACTCTCTCCGTACTGCGGGGGACTGCGAACTGCGGGAACTACGACGGGACGACTGACGACGGGTCTAGCTGCGCCAGCGACGCCAGGAGGAGAGAAGTTGTGCGGAGAGATGGGACACGACGGCGGAAACTATACCACCTTGGCGAGTTGCGCACGCATCTCGCCGATGGTCTTGCGGTAGTCCTTGGCGCCGAAGATGGCCGAGCCGGCGACGAAGGTGTCGGCGCCGGCGCGCGCCACGCTGGCGATGTTGTCGGTCTTGATCCCGCCGTCGACCTCGAGCCAGATCGGCTTGCCCACGGCGTCGATGCGCTTCCTCACCGCCTCGATCTTCGGCAGCACCGAGGGGATGAACTGCTGGCCGCCGAAGCCGGGGTTGACCGACATCAGCAGCACCAGGTCGAGCTTCTCCAGGGTGTGGTCGAGGCACGACAGCGGCGTCGCCGGGTTGAGCACCAGGCCCGCCTTGCAGCCGTTTTCCTTGATCAGCGCGATGGTGCGGTCGACGTGCTCCGCGGCTTCCGGGTGGAAGCTGATGATGCCCGCGCCGGCCTTGGCGAAATCGGGCACCAGGCGGTCGACCGGGCGCACCATCAGGTGCACGTCGAGCGGCACGCTGGCGTGCGGCTTGACCGCGGCGCACACCATCGGCCCGACCGTCAGGTTGGGAACGTAGTGGTTGTCCATGACGTCGAAATGGATCAGGTCGGCGCCGGCGGCGGTCACCGCGCGCACCTCCTCGCCCAGCCGCGCGAAGTCGGCGGACAGGATGCTGGGCGCGATGCGGAACGTCATGGCCGCGCGAGTTTACAATGCTTGGCGTGGCGCAGGAGAAGCAATACAGGGCGACGGTAAGCGCGGCCACGCAGTACATCGCCGACCAGTCCGACGAGTCGGCGGGCCGCTACGTCTTCGCCTACACCATCACCATCCGCAACGACGGCAATGTCGCCGCCCAGCTGATCAGCCGGCATTGGGTGATCACCGACGCGCAGGGGCTGGTGCAGGAAGTGCGCGGCATGGGGGTGGTCGGCGCGCAGCCGCTGCTGCAGCCGGGCGAGACCTACGAGTACACCAGCGGGACTTCGATCGCCACGCCGGTCGGCACGATGCGCGGCAGCTACCAGATGATGGCCACCGACGGCACGCGCTTCGAGGCGCCGATCCCCGAGTTCACCCTGTCAGTGCCCCGCGTTCTTCACTGATCTTTGTTTTTTTTCGGCCAGGTAAACCAGACGATGAAGACGGCTAGGCCGAGCGCGATCGCTATCTCGAGGAAGATTACCCACATAGGGTTGATTCTACTGGCGGCGTGCACGCAGGCGCCGACGGTGCCGCCCAAGCCGCCGCCGCCCGAGACAGCGCGCTACCGCGAGATGCCCTTCGACGCGCTGCCGGGCTGGAGCGGCGCCCAGCTCGAGCCGAGCCTGCGCGCGTTCCTCGCCGGCTGCGCGCGCAGCCTGCAGGCGGCGATCACGCGCGCCTGCACCGTGGCGCAGGGCCTGCCGAAGGGCGACGAGACCGCCGCGCGCCGGTTCTTCGAGGCGATGTTCGCGCCGCACCAGCTGGTGTCGTCGAACGGCCCCGAGACCGGGATGATCACCGGCTACTACGAGCCGATCATCGACGGCAGCCGCTGGTACAACGCGGTGAACCGCCATCCGATCTTCGGCGTGCCCGACGACCTGATCACGGTCGATCTCGCCAGCGTCAATCCCGAGCTGCGCAACCTGCGGCTGCGCGGCCGGCTCGAGGGGCGCCGCCTGGTGCCCTACCCGACTCGCGCCGAGATCGACGCGCGCGGCGCCGCCTACCCGGCGCCGGTCATCGCCTGGACGGCCGACCCGGTGGCGCTGTTCTTCCTGCAGGTGCAGGGCTCCGGCCAGGTGCGGCTGGACGGCGGCGAGCGCATCCGCATCGGCTACGCCGACCAGAACGGCCATCCCTACCGCTCGCTCGGCCGCTTCCTGGTCGACCGCGGCGAGATGCCGCTCGAGCAGGCGTCGATGCAGGGCATCCAGGCCTGGGCGGCGGCCAATCCGCAGAAGCTGCAGGAGGCGCTCAACGCCAACCCGAGCTACGTCTTCTTCCGCGAGCTGCCGGTCACCGAGGACGGCCCGGTCGGCGCGCTCGGCACGCCGCTCGCGTCGGGCTACAGCCTCGCGGTCGACCGGCGCTTCGTGCCGCTGGGCGCGCCGGTGTACCTGGCCACGACCTATCCGCTGTCGGAGGTGCCGCTCGAGCGCCTGATGGCGGCGCACGACGTCGGCGGCGCGATCCGCGGCGCGGTGCGCGGCGACTTCTACTGGGGCACCGGGGTGGAGGCCGGCGCGGCGGCGGGGCGCATGCGCCAGCAGGGCCGCATGTGGCTGCTCTGGCCGCGCGGCGAGCCGCTGCCGAAGGCCGACTAGGCCGTAGTCCCCGCGAAAGCGGGGACCCAGGTGCTACTTTTTCTTCGCGGCCTTGTCCATCAGGTCTTGAAGCTCCGCCGCCTGCAGGCCGCCCGCGATCTTCTCGCCGTTCGCGAGGATCAGCGTCGGCGTGCTGTTCACGCGCAGCGAGCGGCCCAGCTCGAGGTTCTTCTCCACCGGGTTGGCGCAGTCGGCGCTCGCCGCCGGGCGCTTGTGCTGGATGGCGAGCTCGAGCCAGGCCTTGGCGCGATCGGGCGAGCACCAGACCGCTATCGAGTGGTCCGCGTTCTGCGGCCGTATCACCGGGTACATGAAGACGTAGACGGTGATGTCGTCGATCTTCAGCAGGGTCTTCTCGAACTGCTGGCAGTAAGGGCAGTACGGGTCCGAGAACATCGCCAGCACGCGCCGCCCGCTGCCGCGCTGGATCTTGACCGCCTGGTCGAGCGGCAGCGCCTCGAACTTGATCGCCGTCAGCTTGCGCAGCCGGTCCTCGGTGAGGTCGCGCCCCGAGGCGATGTGGTGGATGCTGCCGTCGATGACGTGCGTGCCGGTGGCGTCGGTATAGAGGATCTGCGGGCCGCTCTGCGTGCTGACGAGGACCTCGAACACGCCGGCGATCGGCGAAGGCTGGATGCTCTCGATCTTCGCGCTGCCGATCTTGCCTGCCAGCGCCTTGCGGATCGCCGCCTCGTTCGCCGTCGCGTGGGCGGCGGACAGCAGGAGCAGCAGGAAGAAGACGAATCGGCGCATGGTCAGCTCATCGCGTGGCGCATCAGGACGTTCTTTAGGACCGGAACGCGATCGGTCAGGTTCAATCCGGCGTTGCGCAGCCGCGCCGCCAGCTCGCTTTCTCCCTTGAACAGGGTGAACAGCCCGCCGATCGCAATATTCATCGCGAGCAGCGGCTCGGCGCGGGCGCGCTCGTAGCGGCGCAGCAGCCGCAGCTCGCCCGGGTCGCGCGCTCCGCGCGCGGCGAGCACCGCCGCCAGCGCCCGCGCATCCTGCAGGCCGAGGTTGAGCCCCTGCCCGGCGAGCGGATGGACGACGTGGCCGGCGTCGCCGGCGAGCGCGACGCGCGGCGCGACCAGCTTGCGCGCGGCTAGCCGCCTGAGAGGAAAGCTGCGCGCAGCGCCGGTGCAGTCGAGCCCGCCCAGCGCGCCGCGCGAGGCCGCCTCCACCTCGCGGCAAAGCGCGGCCGGCGCGAGGCGCAGCACGCGCTCGGCCTCGGCCGTCGGCAGGGACCACACCATCGACACCTGCCGGCCGGGCAGCGGCAGCAGCGCCAGCACCGGGCCGCGCTGGAACCATTGCCAGGCCGTTCCCCGATGCGGCCTCTCGCAGGCGAAGTTCGCCACCACCGCCGACTGGCCGTAGTCGCTCTCGGCGGCGGCAATTCCGGCCGCGCGCCGTACCAGCGAGTTTGCCCCGTCCGCGCCCACGACCAGCCGGGATTTCAGTCCCGGAGAAACAGAGACGCCTTCATCGGCAAACGCGATTTCGATGTTTTCTGACGCAATCGCGTCCAACCCCTGCCAGAGCGCGGCCTGCAGCGTCGCGTCCTCCACGATCCACGCCAGCTCGGGCACGCCGGCGCGATAGGCGTCGAACTCGATGCTGGCGGCGCCGTCGTCGCCGAACACGCGCATCGCGCGCACCGGGGCGAGCCGCTGCGGGTCGATCGCCTGCCAGGCGCCGATGTCGCGCAGGAACTGCACGTTGCCGGGGCTCAGCGCGTAGGTCCGCGTGTCGAAGGCGCGGCCAGGCGCCTGCTGCGTCGGCCTCGGCGGCGCGAGGAGCGCCACGCCCGGGCCGCGCACGGCGCGCGCCAGGGCGGCGCCCACCGGGCCGCCGCCGACGATCAGGATGTCGTAAGTCTCGGGCTTCAAAGGCTTATAATTGCTGTCCCGCGTGGCGAATTAGCTCAGCTGGTTAGAGCAGCGGAATCATAATCCGTGTGTCCGGGGTTCGAGTCCCTGATTCGCCACCACCAATTCCCAAAGGCCGCGGCCGTCCCGGCGGCGGCCGGGCGGCAAGCATGAGCCAAGTCACCGCGACGCGCCGCATCCGCGACCTGCCCGGGCCGCGCGGGCTGCCGCTGGTCGGCAACCTGTTCGAGCTCGACACCACCCGCCTGCACCTGATCACGGAGGAATGGAGCCGGCGCTACGGCGATTTCTACCGCTTCCGCATCGGCGCCCGGGAGATCGGCGTGGTGGCGGATCCCGAGGTCATCGCCGGCATCCTGCGCGACCGGCCCGACGGCTTCCAGCGCACCTCGCGCCTCGGCGTCGCCGCGCGCGAGTTCGGCTTCGACGGGCTGTTCACCGCGAACGGCGAGCGCTGGCGCCGCCAGCGGCCGATGGTGATGGCGAGCTTCGACCCGGCGCACACCAAGTCCTTCTTCCCGTCGCTGGTGCGCGTCACCGGGCGCTTCGCGCGGCGCTGGCAGCGCGCGGCCGCGGCGGGCGCGGAGATCGACCTGCAGTCCGACCTGATGCGCTACACCGTCGACGTGACCGCCGGCCTCGCCTTCGGCGAAGACATCAACACCATCGAGTCGGACGGCGAAGTGATCCAGCAGCACCTCGACAAGGTGCTGCCCTCCCTGTTCAAGCGGCTGATGTCGCCGTTCCCGCGCCTGCGGCTGAGGTTCCTGCCGCGCGAGCGCGCGCTGCAGGCGCACCTGCAGGCGCTGCACCAGGCGGTGTCGGGGTTCATCGCGCAGGCGCGCCGGCGGCTCGAGCGCGACCCGCAGCTGCGCGCGCAGCCCGCCAACTTGATCGACGCGATGATCGTCGCGCGCGACAGCCCCGGCAGCGGCCTCGACGACGTCGACGTGGCGGGCAACGTGCTCACCATGCTGCTGGC
>DASUZH010000245.1:0-3839 GCA_036376975.1 Burkholderiales bacterium
GGGGCCGGACAAAAAGGGGAGGATCATGACGAAGTCGGAACTGATCGCGCGCCTAGCGCAGCGCTACCCGCAGCTGGTGGCGAAGGACGCCGAATATGCGGTCAAGATGATCCTCGATGCGATGACCCAGGCGCTGCTCGCGGGCAACCGCATCGAGATCCGCGGCTTCGGCAGCTTCGGCCTCAACTACCGCCCGCCGCGCGTCGGCCGCAATCCGAAGTCGGGCGAGAAGGTGCAGGTGCCGGAGAAGTACGTGCCGCACTTCAAGGCCGGCAAGGAGCTGCGCGAGCGCGTCGACCAGGCCACCGAGGCCGCCGCCGCGCCGCGCGAGCGCGCTTCCCAGCCCGCGCGCTGAGGAAGCAGGAAGGATCCGGTCGCCATGCGCATCGTCACATGGGCGATCCGGGTCGTCCTGTTCCTGCTGCTCGCCGCCTTCGCCGCGAAGAACGTCGAGCCGGTGGCGCTGCGCTTCTACTTCGACCTCTCGCTCACCGCGCCGCTGATCGTGCTGCTGCTCGCCTTCTTCGCCGCCGGCGCGCTGTTCGGCGTGCTGGCGCTGCTCGGCACGCTGCTGCGCCAGAAGCGGCAGATCTCGATCCTGAAAAGCCAGGGCCTGGCCGCGCCGCCCGCGCCGCCGCCGCCTCCGTTCTAGCCGATGGAGTTCGAATACTGGTGGCTGCTCGGCTTCCCGCTGTTTTTCGGCCTGGGCTGGGTCGCCGCGCGCATCGACATCCGCCAGCTGGTGCGCGAGTCGCGCAGCCTGCCGCGCTCCTACTTCCGCGGCCTCAACTTCCTGCTCAACGAGCAGCCCGACAAGGCGATCGAGGCGTTCATCGAGGTGGTCAAGGTCGACCCGGAGACCGTCGAGCTGCACTTCGCGCTCGGCAGCCTGTTCCGCCGCCGCGGCGAGTACGACCGCGCGATCCGCATGCACCAGCACCTGCTTGAGCGCGCCGACCTCGGCGCCGAGCAGAAGACCGCGGCGCTCGCCGAGCTCGGCCAGGACTACCTGAAGGCCGGCATCCTCGATCGCGCCGAGGAGGTGTTCGGCCGGCTGAAGGGCACCGCGCAGGGCGCCACCGCGAACCAGCACCTGCTGGAGATCTACGAGCTGGAGAAGGACTGGCCGCGCGCGATCGAGATGACCAAGCGCGTCGAGACCAACCCGCGCGCGCTGGCGCAGTACCAGTGCGAGATCGCCGCCTCGGAGGCGGCGCAGTCGCGGCCGGCGGCGGCGCGCCAGTTCCTCGAGTCGGCGCTCGACGCCAACCGCAAGTGCGTGCGCGCCAGCCTGCAGCTCGGCGACCTGGAGAAGGACGCGAAGAACCCGGAGCAGGCGATCGAGCACTGGAAGCGCATCGAGTCGCAGGACCCGGCCTACCTGGCGCTCGCCGCGCAGCGCCTGCTCGAGGCGCACCGCGAGCTGGACCGCGCGGAGGAGGGGCTGCGGCTGCTCGCCGGCTACCTCGAGCGCTATCCGTCGCTCGACCTGCTCGACACGGTGTTCCAGCAGACGCTGGAAGTGCGCGGCCCGGAAGAGGCCTACCGCATGGTGAAGGACGAGCTGCGCCGCAACCCGACCCTGCTCGGCCTCGACCGCATGCTCGAGGTGCAGGTGATCGGCGCCAGCTCGCCCGACAAGCGCCACGACCTCGAGCTGATGCGCACCCTGATCCACCGCCACACGCAGCGCCTGGCGCGCTACCGCTGCGAGAGCTGCGGCTTCAAGGCGCGCCAGTTCTACTGGCGCTGCCCGGCCTGCGGCGGCTGGGAAACCTACCCGCCGCGGCGCACAGAGGAGTTCGACCTCACACCATGAACCTCACCATCATCGGCAGCGGTTACGTCGGGCTGGTCACCGGGGCGTGCTTCGCCGATGCCGGCAACCACGTGCTGTGCCTGGACGTCGACCACGACAAGGTGTCGCAGCTGAACGCCGGCAAGATCCCGATCTTCGAGCCGGGCCTGGAGGCGCTGGTGCGGCGCAACCGCGAGGCCGGGCGCCTGCGCTTCACCACCGACGTGCCGGCGAGCGTGGCGCACGCCGAGCTGCAGATGATCGCGGTCGGCACGCCGCCGGGCGAGGACGGCTCGGCCGACCTGCAGCACGTGCTCGCCGCGGCGCGCGCCATCGGCCGCCACATGGAGGGCTGGAAGGCGCTGATCACCAAGTCCACCGTGCCGGTCGGCACCGCCGACAAGATCCGCGCCGCGGTGGCCGACGAGCTGGACAAGCGCAAGAGCGACAGCAGCTTCGCGGTGGTCTCCAACCCCGAGTTCCTCAAGGAAGGCGCGGCGGTGGAGGACTTCATGCGCCCCGACCGCATCGTGATCGGCGCCGAGGACCCGCGCGCGCTCGCCCTGCTGCGCCAGATCTACGCCCCGTTCCAGCGCAACCACGAGCGGGTGATGGTGATGGGCGTGCGCTCCGCCGAGCTGACCAAGTACGCCGCCAACTCGATGCTCGCCGCGCGCATCTCGTTCATGAACGAGATCGCCAACCTGGCCGAGGCGATCGGCGCCGACATCGAGGAAGTCAGGCGCGGGATCGGCTCGGACCCGCGCATCGGCTACAACTTCCTCTACGCCGGCGCCGGCTACGGCGGCTCGTGCTTCCCGAAGGACGTCAAGGCGCTGCAACGGAGCGCGATCGAGGCCGGGCGGCCGCTGCGCGTGCTGGCCGCGGTCGACCAGGTGAACGAGGCGCAGAAGCACGTGCTCGGCGACAAGATCCGCGCGCGCTTCGGCAACAACCTGTCGGGCAAGCGCTTCGCCCTGTGGGGGCTGGCGTTCAAGCCGAACACCGACGATATGCGCGAGGCGCCGAGCCGCACCGTGATCGCCGACCTGATCGGCGCCGGCGCGACGGTGGTGCGCGCCTACGATCCGGTGGCGGCGAACGAGGCGCGCAAGATCTTCGTCCACGAGAACCGGCTGAAGATCGTCGACTCGGCGCTCGACGCCCTCGACGGCGCCGACGCGCTCGCCATCGTCACCGAGTGGCAGGAGTTCCGCAGCCCTGACTTCGAGGCGATCAAGGCGCGGCTGAAGACGCCGGCGATCTTCGACGGCCGCAACCTATATGATCCGGAAGTGGTGCGCGCGCACGGCATCGAGTACTACCCGATAGGGCGAAAAGCCTGAAAACACCGGACACATCGAAGGCCCGAGTCCTGGTGGTGGGGGACGTGATGCTCGACCGCTACTGGTTCGGCGACGTCGCGCGCATCTCGCCCGAGGCCCCGGTACCCGTAGTCCTGATAAAGGAAGAAGACGAAAGGCTCGGCGGCGCGGCGAACGTCGCCTGGAACTGCAGCGACCTGGGCGCGAAAACGCGCCTGCTGTCGGTGGTCGGCAAGGACGAGCCCGGCGCGAAGCTGGCGAAGCTGCTGAAGAAGAAGGGCATCGAGGCCAGCCTGCACCGCGACGCCAAGCTGGACACGACCCTCAAGCTGCGCATCATCGGCCGGCGGCAGCAGCTCCTGCGCATCGACTTCGAGCGCCCGCCGTCGAGCGAGGTGCTGGCTTCGAAGCTGGCCGAGTTCAAGCGGGCGCTGCCGGAGTGCGACGTGGTGATCCTGTCCGACTACGGCAAGGGCGGCCTCGCCCACATCGCCGAGATGATCCGCAGCGCGCGGCGCGCCGGCAAGCGCGTGCTGGTCGACCCCAAGGGCGACGACTACGCGCGCTACAAGGGGGCCAGCGTCATCACGCCGAACACCGCCGAGCTGCGCGAGGTGATCGGCCGCTGGAAGGACGAGAAGGACCTGACGCAGCGCGCCCAGGCGCTGCGCGCCAAGCTCGGGCTGGAGGCCCTTCTGCTTACGCGCGGCGAAGAT
>DASUZH010000246.1:0-2443 GCA_036376975.1 Burkholderiales bacterium
ATGATGGCCGCCAAGCTCTACGGCGAGCCGGTCATCGAGCTGCCGCACGACCTCTACATCCCGCCCGACGCGCTGGAGGTGGTGCTGGAGGCGTTCGAGGGGCCGCTCGACCTGCTGCTCTACCTGATCCGCAAGGAGAACCTCGACATCCTCGACATCCCGATGGCGCCGCTCACCCGGCAATACCTCGAGTACGTCGAGATCATGCGCACGAAGAACCTCGAGCTCGCCGCCGAGTACCTGGTGATGGCGGCGATGCTGATGGAGATCAAGTCGCGCCTGCTGCTGCCGCGGCCGCCGTCGGCCGATCCGATCGAGGAGGACCCGCGCGCCGAGCTGGTGCGGCGCCTGCTCGAGTACGAGCAGATCAAGAAGGCGGCGCACGCGCTCGACGAGCTGCCGCAGATGGGGCGCGACGTGATCGCGATCTCGGTGTGGATCGAGAAGACGGTGAGCGAGAAGCTGCCCGACGTCGACGCGCAGGACCTGGCGGAGGCCTGGCGCGGCCTGCTGCACCGCGCGCGCCTGTCGGCCCACCACCACGTCTCGCGCGAGGAGCTGTCGGTGCGCGCCCACATGAGCGGCATCCTGCGCGCGCTGCGCGAGCGGCGGGTGCTGGAGTTCGCCGAGCTGTTCGACCCGGCGCGCGGCGTGTCGGTCCTGGTGGTCACTTTCCTCGCGCTGCTCGAGCTGGCGCGCGAGCTGCTGATCGAGATCACGCAGTCGGAAAGCTTCGCGCCGATTTACGTAAAATTAGGCCATGCACAGCCCGTCTGACGCCAAGCGCATCCTCGAGGCCGCGCTGCTCGCCGCGCCCGAGCCGCTCGCCGTCGCCGACCTGAAGCGCCTGTTCGAGGAGGAGCTGGCCGCCGAGGTGCTGAAGAAGCTGCTCGCCGAGCTGAAGGAGGAGTGGAACGGCCGCGCGGTCGAGCTGGTGCAGCTGGCGAGCGGCTGGCGCTTCCAGACCCGCGCCGAGTTCCGCCCCTACGTCGAGCGCCTGTTCCCGGAGAAGCCGCCGCGCTATTCGCGCGCGGTGATGGAGACGCTCGCCATCATCGCCTACCGCCAGCCCGTCACCCGCGGCGACATCGAGGACGTCCGCGGCGTGGTGGTGTCGACGCAGATCGTGCAGTCGCTCGAGGCGCGCGGCTGGATCGACATCGTCGGCCACCGCGAGACGCCGGGTCGCCCGGCGCTGTACGCCACCACCAGGAAGTTCCTCGACGACCTCGGCCTGCGCACGCTCGAGGAGCTGCCGCCGCTCGAGGAAATCGCAAAGACCCTGCAGCTTGAGCCCACACCGGCCCCCGCCGAAACGCCCGCTACTGAGGGCGCGGCCGAAGCCAGCCCCGAGCCCGAAGCCGAGCGCGCCACCGGCACCGGCGGTTGATCCGCGCGGGGAGCGGCTGCAGAAGCTGCTCGCCGCCGCCGGCCTCGGCTCGCGCCGCGAGATCGAAGGCTGGATCGAGGCCGGGCGCATCGCCGTTGCCGGGAAAACGTCCAAGCTGGGAGATCGAGCCCGGCCGGGCGACAGCATCACCCTGGACGGGAAAACCGTAACGCTTTCAACGCCTTCGGCGCCCCGGGTGCTGCTCTATAACAAGCCGGTCGGCGAGCTGGTCACGCGCAGCGACCCGGAAGGGCGGCCGACCGTGTTCTCGCGACTGCCGCCGGGGAGGTGGGTCGCGGTCGGGCGGCTGGACTTCAATACCTCGGGCCTCCTCCTGCTGACCGATTCGGGCGAGCTCGCGAACCGGCTGATGCACCCGCGCTACGAGCTCGAGCGCGAGTACGCGGTGCGCGTTCTCGGACAGCCCGACCTGGCGAAGTTGCGCGGCGGCGTCGCGCTGGAGGACGGGCCGGCCGCCTTCGACCGCATCGAGCCGGCGCCGGGCCGCTCGGACCAGGGCGCCAACCGCTGGTACCGCGTGGTCCTGCGCGAAGGCCGCAACCGGGAAGTGAGGCGGATGTTCGAGGCGGTCGGCACCCAGGTCAGCCGCTTGATCCGCGTGCGATACGGGACGGTCGAGCTGCCTGCCGACCTCGACGCCGGGAAGTGGCGCGAGCTCCCGCCGAAGGCCGTTTCCGGGTTGTTCGGAAAGTAGAAATCGGTTAAACTTCAAAAGCTTTGCTGGTGCTTCAGCGTGCAGTGGAAAGTGCAGCGGAACTGATGGGCTTCGGCCCATTTTTTGTTTGAGCCTCGAAAACGTGATCGAGCCGGTGATAACCGGCATGGGGTACGAGCTGGTCGACGTGCAGGCGTCGAACGGCGGGCGGTTTCTGCGTCTGTTCATCGACAAGCCCGCCGGCATCAACGTCGACGACTGCGCGGCCGTCAGCCGGCAACTGACGCGGGTATTCGAGGTCGAGGGCATCGATTACGACAGGCTGGAAGTGTCCTCGCCGGGGCTGGACAGACCGCTGCGCAAGGCGGGCGACTTCG
>DASUZH010000247.1:0-7069 GCA_036376975.1 Burkholderiales bacterium
GTCCGCAGGGGAAAAGGCAAAAAGGGTGCTGGTGCTGGAGCGCGCGCCGGAAGACGAGGCCGGCGGCAACTCGCGCTTCACCGCGGGCCTGTTCAGGCTCGCGTACCGCGGGCCGGAAGACCTGAAGACGCTGATCACCGACCTCTCCGACGAGGAGATCGCCAACACCGACTTCGGCACCTACACCGAAGAGCAGTTCCTCGACGACATGGCGCGGGTGACCGAATTTCGCTGCGACCCCGACCTCACCGAGATCCTGGTCAAGCAGAGCCTGGCGACCGGCCAGTGGATGCGCAAGCGTGGCGTGCGCTTCACCGCGGCGTGGGGCCGCCAGGCGTTCAAGATCGGCGGCAAGTTCAAGTTCTGGGGCGGGCTGACGGTGGAGGCGGTCGGCGGCGGGCCGGGCCTGGTCGAGTCGCTGACGCAGATCGCGAAGAAGTCCGGCATCGAGATCCTCTACGGCGCGCGCGCGGTTTCGCTGATCGCCGACGACGCCGGCGTCCATGGCGTGGTGGTGAAGCACCAAGGGAAGACCAAGGAATTCAAATCAACAGCGGTCGTCCTGGCGGCCGGAGGGTTCCAGGCGAATACAGAATGGAGAACGCGGTACATGGGACCGGGGTGGGAGCTGGCGAAAGTCAGGGGAACCCGCTTCAACACCGGCGACGCGATCAGCATGGCGCTGGAGATCGGCGCCGCGGCGCACGGCAACTGGTCGGGCTGCCACGCGGTGGCGTGGGACCGCAACGCGCCCGAGACCGGCGACCTGGCGGTGGGCGACGGCTTCCAGAAGCACTCGTACCCCTGGGGCGTCTACATCAATGCGGAGGGCAAGCGCTTCGTCGACGAAGGCGCCGATTTCCGCAACTACACCTACGCCAAGTACGGCAGAGTGATCCTCCACCAACCCAAACAGTTTGCTTGGCAGATCTTTGACGCGAAAGTGAAGCAGCAGCTGCGCGACGAATACAAGATCCGCCAGGTCACCAAGGTGACCGGCAATACGCTTGAGGAGCTGGTTTCCAAGCTGGACGACACCGACCAGAAAGCGGCGCTCGAAACGCTGAAGGCATACAACGCGGCGGTACAAACCCAGATTCCATTCAACCCGAACGTGAAGGACGGGAGAGGCACAAAGGGACTGTCCGTAAATAAGTCCAACTGGGCGAACACGCTGGACACGCCGCCGTTCGAGGCTTACGCCGTCACCTGCGGCATCACCTTCAGCTTCGGCGGCCTGAAGATCAACACCAGTGGGCAGGTGATCGATTCCGACGGTGGGCTGATCCCCGGCCTGTACGCCGCGGGCGAGCTGGTGGGAGGGATTTTCTGGTTCAACTATCCCGGCGGCTCCGGGCTGACAAACGGTGCGGTATTCGGCCGTATCGCAGGAGCCAGCGCGGCGGCGGCCGCGACGGGGAGATAATCGTGGCGGACATGAAACCCGTCGCCTCCAAGGGCATCAAGTTCGTCGGCCACTCGGACATGAACGGACACGGCGACGGCGTGCAGGTCATGGTGCACCGCGGCTACGCCTACGTCGGCCACGGCTACAGCAACGGCATCACCACGCTCGACGTGCGCGACCCGAAGAACCCGAAGGTCGTCGACTTCATCGCCTGCGCGCAAGGCACCCGCGCGCTCCACCTGCAGACGCATGGAGATCTGCTGCTGGCGGTGAACGCGCCGAGCGTCTGGACGATGCAGGTGTTGTCCGAAAAGGACTACTTCGGCGGGTCGCCGGCCGACCGCCTGAAGGGCGCCGGCTTTACCTCAGGCATCCGCGTCTACGATATTTCTAAGCCGGAGAAGCCGCGCGAGATCGGCTTCATGCCGGTGGACGGCATCGGGCCGCACCGCATCTGGTACGTGGGCGGCCGCTACGCCTACGCCTCCATCCACTTCGCCGACGTGACCGACCATGTTCTCGCGGTCATCGACATGAGCGACGTGACGAAACCCAGAGTGGTGGGACGCTGCTGGATTCCAGGCATGGGACCCGGAGAGAGTCCGACTTGGGCGGCGGGCAAGCGCTATGCCCTGCACCACGCGCTGCTCGACGGCGACATCGCCTACGGCGCGTGGCGCGACGGCGGCCTTACCGTGATGAACGTCGCCGATCCGGCGAAGCCGAAGATCCTCGTGCACCGCACGCCGCAGCCGGGCGGCGGCGGCACGCATTCGCCGCTGCCGCTGCCGGACCGCAGGCTGCTGGTGCTCGCCGACGAGCCGACCTTCGCCAACTGCAAGGAAGGGCACCGGCATGTCTGGACCTACGACATCCGGCAGCCCTCCGATCCGAAGGTCATTGCGCCGTTCCCGGAGCCGGCCGAAGCCGACTACTGCGCGAAGGGCGGGTTCTTCGGGCCGCACAATCTCCACGAGAACCGGCCGGGCGGGTTGCAGAGCTCCAAGCTGGTCTTCGCCACCTACTACAACGCCGGCGTGCGGGTCTACGACATCGCCGACCAGGCGCGGCCGAGGGAGATCGCCTACTACGTGCCGCCGAATCCGGCGAAGATGGTGGATCCGCGGCCGAACCGGCCGCAGGTGCTGCAGTCCGGCGATTGCTACGTCGACCGCGACGGGCTGATGTACCTGACCGACCAGAACGTTGGGCTTAACATTCTTCAGTTCGAGGGACTCTAGAGAGGAGGGAACGTGAAGGCAATCTGGATCATTGCAGCGAGCCTGCTGGCATTCGGGGCGCAGGCGCAGCAGACCGTGTTCATGCCGATCGTGATCGAGGTATCGGGCAACGGCGCGGTGTCGGGCACCAACTTCCGCGACGGCGCGCTGATGGCGATCGACGAGATCAACGCGAAGGGCGGCATCCTGAAGCGCAAGATCAACGCGCCGGTGAGCGACACGCAGAGCAACGCGGGCATCTCGCGCGCCCAGGTGCAGAAGGCAATCGACGGCAACCCGTACGTCATCCTCGGCCCGGTGTTCTCCGGCTCGGTGAAGGTGAACATGCAGCTCGCCCAGCAGGCCGAGATCCCGCAGATCGTCGGCGCGGAAGCCGCCGAGATCACGCAGATGGGCAACCCGTACGTGTTCCGCACCTCCTTCGGCCAGCAGATGAGCATGCCGAAGATGGCGGCCTTCGTCGCCAACGGCATGAAGGCCAAGACCGTGGCCTTCCTCTGGGTGAACAACGACTACGGCAAGGGCGGACGCGACGTGTTCTTCAAGGAGATGAAGGAGCGCGGCATCAAGGTGGTGGCCGACGTCTCGACCGAGTCCGGGCAGGTGGACTTCGCCGCCGACATCGTCAAGATGAAGGCGTCGAACGCGGACGTGATGTTCATCTACACCAACGAGGAAGAGTGCGCGCGCGTGCTGCGCGAGGCGCGCAAGCAGGGCGTGAAGCAGCCGATCATCGGCGAGACCAACGTCATCAGCCAGAAGGTGATCGACCTCGCCGGCGAGACCGCCGAAGGCGCCAAGGGACACGTCGGGCTCACCGCGGATGCGCCGATCCCGGCGGTGCAGGCGTTCACCGACAAGTTCCAGAAGCGCTACAAGTACGTGCCGGACCACAACGGCCTCAAGGGCTACATGGGCGTGTACGCGGTCAAGTACGCCACCGAGAAGCTCGGCAAATTCGACAGCAAGGCGCTGGCGAAGAGCCTGCACGGCATGACCATCACGCCGGCGCAGGAGCCGGGCATCCTGATCGAGACCACCTGGGATGCGAACGGCGACGTCGACCGCATCAGCTTCCTGGTCGAGGTGGTGAAGGGTAGACAGAAGGTGGTGGAAATCCTGCCCAAGCTGGGCAAGTAGCCTGGCCGATTTTCTGCAGCTCCTGGTCGCGGGCATCGCGACCGGCGGCATCTACGCGCTGGTCGCGACCGGCTTCGTGCTGGTCTGGCAGACCTCGCAGACCATCAACTTCGCGCAGGGCGAGTTCGTCATGCTGCCGGCGTTCTTCGTGCTGGCGGCGATGCGCTTCGGCGAGCTGTCCTTCGCCGCCGCGCTGCTGGTCGGCCTTGCCGTCTCGGTGCTGGTGCTCGGCGTGCTGTTCAAGCGCGTGGTGGTCGATCCGATCCTGCGCCACGGCGTGCTGCCGCTGGTCATCTCGACCCTCGGCCTCGCCATCTTCTTCAAGGAGGGCGTGAAGGAGTTCTACGGCGCCGAGGCGCAGGGCTTTCCGGGCGTCTGGCCGACGACCAACGTCACCCTCTTCGGCGCGGTGATCTCGGCGCAGAGCCTGGTGATCATCGCCGCGGCGCTGGTCGCGATCGGCCTGCTGCAGTGGTTTCTCGGCGGCACGCGCACCGGCCGGCAGATGCAGGCCACCGCGCAGAACCCGACGCTCGCGCGCGTGCTCGGCATCCCGGTCGAGCGCATGATCCTCTACACGTTCCTGGTCAACGCCGCGCTGGTGGCGCTCGCTTCCTTCCTGGTCAGCCCGATCTACCTCGCCAAGTTCACCAACGGCGAGCTGCTCGGGCTGGCTGCGTTCGTCGCCGCCATCGTCGGCGGCTTCAACCAGGTGCGCGGCGCGATCGTCGGCGGCCTGCTGCTCGGGATCGTCGACAACCTGGTAGCCGCGTACTGGTCTTCGCAGTACCGCGCGGCGTTCCCGCTGTTCCTGCTGATCGCGGTCATTCTGTGGCGGCCGCAGGGGCTGCTCGGGCGCGCGGAGGAGCGCACCGTTTGAGGAAGGCTGTTTTCCCGCTGCTGGCCATTGCACTGATCGCGGCGCCGTTTTTCCTCAAGCCTTACGGCATCTACCTGCTCAGCCTGTGGGCGGTGATGACGATCGCCGCGATCGGCCTCAACCTCACGCTCGGCTACGCGGGGCAGATCTCGCTCGCGCAGGGGGCGTTCGTCGGCATCGGTGCCTATGCGGCGGCGCTGCTCACCACCACGGGATGGCCGCTGTGGTCGGCGTTCCTGCTGGCGATCGCGCTCAGCCTGGTGATCGGCTGGGTGCTCGGTTATCCGGCGCTGCGCGTGCAGCACCACTATCTCGCCTTCGTCACGCTTGCGTTCGCCACGCTGGTCTATCTGGTGCTGCGCAACGAAGAATGGCTGACCAAGGGCGTCTATGGCGTCCCCAACATTCCCCGCCCGACGCTGCTTGGCTGGTCGACCCAGGCGGCTATTGGGTACTACTTCTTCTGCCTGGGCGTGCTCGCGCTGGTCTCGGCCGGGACCTGGTGGCTGGTGCGCTCGCCCTGGGGCCGCGCGTTCACCGCGCTGCGCGAGAACGCGATCCGCGCCGACTCGCTCGGCGTCGACACGCGGCGCTACACGCTGATGGCGTTCGCCATCGGCTCGGCGCTCGGCGGGATCGCCGGCGTTCTCTATGCACCGCTGATCCAGTTCATCGAGCCGACCGGGTTCAACCTCAACCTGTCGTTGAGCCTGCTGCTGATGGTGATGGTCGGCGGCTCGGGCTACTTCCTCGGCCCGTTCCTCGGCGCCGCGGTCTCGGTGCTGCTGCCGGAGTGGGCCCGCTTCGGCAGCGAGGGCCTGTATCTCATCTTCTACGGCGCGGCGGTGATGGTGCTGATGGCGTTCTGCCCCACCGGCCTGCTCGGGCTCGCCGAACGGGTTTTCAGGAAATGAATCCCGTCCTCGAAGTGCGAGGCGTGGCGAAGGCGTTCGGCGGCATCCGCGCCGTGGACGGCGTTTCCTTCGACGTGCGCGAGGGCGAGATCCTCGGCCTGATCGGGCCGAACGGCTCGGGCAAGTCGACGCTGTTCAACTGCATCCTCGGCCAGCTGCCGCCCTCGGCCGGCGAGGTGCGCATCGACGGGCGCGCCATCACCGGCATGCGGCCCTGCCAGCTCAACCGCCTCGGCGTCGGCCGTACCTTCCAGCTGCTGCAGGTGTTCCCCCAGCTCACGGTGCGCGAGAACCTGATCCTCGCCGGGCAGGAGCACCAGGCGTCGATGTGGTCGCGCCTGGTCGGCCGGCGCGACGCCGGCCTCGGCCCGGCCGCCGACCGCATGATCGAGTTCTTCCGCCTGGCGCAGCTCGCCGAAGAGAAGGCCGGCAGCCTGAGCTACGGCCAGCAGAAGCTGCTCGACGTGGCGATGGCGTTCATGGCCGGGCCGCGCCTGGTGCTGCTCGACGAGCCCGCCGGCGGCGTCAACCCGACCATGCTGGCCGGGCTGCGCGAACGGCTGCGCGAGATCAATGCCACGCAGCGCGCGACCTTCGTGGTCATCGAGCACAACATGGAATTCGTCATGTCGCTGTGCACGCGCGTGCTGGTGCTGGCCGAAGGCCGCATCATCGCGGAGGGTACGCCCGAGCAGGTGCGCGGCAATCCGGCCGTGATCGAGGCCTACCTTGGCGGATAGCGCGGTCCTCCGGCTCGAGGAGGTCGTCGCCGGCTACGGCGGGCTGACCGTGCTCAACGGCACCAGCTTCAGCGCAGCGCGCGGCGCGATCACCACCATCATCGGCCCGAACGGCGCGGGCAAGTCGACCGTGTTCAAGACCGTGTTCGGGCTGCTGGCGGCGCGCTCCGGGCGCATCGTGTACGACGGGCGCGAGGTGACCAACTTCAGCCCGCGCAGGCTGCTCGAGCTGGGCATCTCCTACGTGCCGCAGGGACGCAACATCTTCCCCGAGCTGAGCGTGCGCCACAACCTGGAGCTCGGCGCCACGGCCGCCGCTGCAGGCGTCGACGTCGCCGCGCGCATCGAGTCGGTGATGGACCGCTTCCCGATGCTGCGCGAGCGCGCCTCCGCCCAGGCGTCGACGCTCTCCGGCGGGCAGCAGAAGCTGCTCGAGATCGGGCGCTGCCTGCTGCTCGACCCGAAGCTGATGCTGATCGACGAGCCCTCGATCGGCCTGTCGCCGATCCTGGTGCAGGAGACGTTCAGGATCCTGCAGGACTTGAGAGAGAAGGGGATGTCGATCCTGATGGTCGAGCAGAACGCCAAGCGCGCGCTGGAGGCGTCGGACTTCGGCATCGTCATCGAGCTCGGCCGCACCCGCATGACGGGCGAGGCGCGCTCGATCCTGGCGGACCCGAAAGTGGGGCAGCTGTTCCTCGGCGGCGGGCTCGCCGCCGACGTATGAAACGAAGCTCAAAGCTGCC
>DASUZH010000248.1:0-4390 GCA_036376975.1 Burkholderiales bacterium
GGCGGCAGCATCGAGAAGGTCGAGGTGATGGACGGCGTGCCGCGCGAGATCGTGCGCACCCGCGACACCGTGCGCTGCTACCTGCCCGATGCCCGCGTGGTCAAGGTCGAGCGGCAGGCCGGCCACCAGGGCGCCGAGCGCGGCTTCCCGGCCCTGGTGCCCGAGAGAATCGGCGCGCTCGCGCAGCACTACGACATCGCGCTGGGGGACACCGATCGGGTCGCCGGGCTGGACTGCCAGACCGTGCGCCTCACCCCGAAAGACAACCTGCGCTACGGCCACATGCTGTACGCCGACGTGAAGACCGGCATGCTGCTGAAGGCCGAGACCTTCGACGCGAAGGGCGAGGTGATCGAGGAGATCAGCTTCACCGAGTTTCGCGTCGGCGCGATGCCGCGCGAGCGGCTGAAGCCGCGCCACACCTCGCGCGCCTGGCGGGTCGAGGAATCGGGCGCCGCGCCGGCCAACCTGAAGGACGCCGGCTGGGTCGTGGCGAGCGAGCTGCCCGGTTTCCGCAAGATCACCGAGCTCAGGCGCCGCGTCGGCGAGTCGGCCAGCGTCGGGCAGGTGGTGTATTCCGACGGCCTGGCGGCGGTCTCGGTGTTCATCGAGCCGCTCGAGGGGCGCCGCGACCCGGTGCGCGCCGGGCTGGCGAGCGTCGGAGCGATCCACATCTATACCCGCGAAGTGGCGAAGCACATGGTCACCGTGGTGGGCGAGACGCCGGCCGCGAGCGTGCAGCGCATCGCCAACGCGGTCGAGTACCGCCGCCCGCAGCAGTGAAGCGGTAACATCAAAAAATCTGGAGAAAATGCAAATGCGTGCAGTGAAATCCCTGGTCGGCGCGTGGCTGGCCTTGTTCTGTCTAAGCGTGTTCGCGCAGGCGCGCGAGCTGCCCGACTTCACCCGGCTGGTGGACGAGCAGGGCGCCGCGGTGGTGAACATCAGCACCACCCAGGCCGTGCGCCGCAGCGCGCTGCCGCAGGTCCCCGGCATGGAGGACGACGAGGTGATGGAGTTCTTCCGCCGCTTCGTGCCGCGCCAGCCGCCGGGGCAGGGCCCGGGGCCGGGCGCGCGCCCCGAGAGCCGCTCGCTCGGCTCGGGCTTCATCCTCAGCAATGACGGCTACATCCTGACCAACGCGCACGTGGTGGACGGCGCCGACGAGATCAACGTCAAGCTGACCGACAAGCGCGAGTTCAAGGCCAAGGTGATCGGCGCCGACAAGCGCACCGACGTGGCGCTGATCAAGATCGAGGGCGCCAGCCTGCCGGTGGTCAAGTTCGGCGACCCGAACAGGCTCAAGGTGGGCGAATGGGTGCTGGCGATCGGCTCTCCGTTCGGCTTCGAGAACACGGTCACCGCGGGGATCGTCAGCGCGAAGGGCCGCTCGCTGCCGCAGGAGAACTTCGTGCCCTTCATCCAGACCGACGTCGCCATCAACCCGGGCAACTCCGGCGGGCCGCTGTTCAACATGCGCGGCGAGGTGGTCGGCATCAACTCGCAGATCTACAGCCGCACCGGCGGCTTCATGGGCCTGTCGTTCGCCATCCCGATCGACGTCGCGCTCGACATCCAGAAGCAGCTGCGCGACAAGGGCCGCGTCGCGCGCGGCCGCATCGGCGTGGTGATCCAGGAAGTGACGCGCGACCTCGCCACCTCCTTCGGCCTCGACCGCGCGCGCGGCGCGCTGGTCAACTCGGTGGAGAAGGGCAGCCCGGCCGACAAGGCGGGCGTCGAGGCGACCGACATCATCACCTCCTTCGACGGCAAGGCGGTCGACAGCTCGAGCGACCTGCCGCGCCTGGTCGGCTCGACGCGGCCCGGCTCGCAGGCCACGCTGGAAGTCTGGCGCAAGGGCCAGACGCGCAAGCTCAACGTGACGGTCGCCGAGCTGCAGGAGGAGCGGGTCGCCGCCGCCACCACGCCGCGCGGCAAGCCGCAGGCTGAAGTGCCGGCCACCCGGCTCGGCATCGTGGTGACCGAGCTGTCGGCCGAGCAGAAGAAGGGCATCGGGGTGCCGAGCGGCCTGGTGGTCACCGACGTGCGGCCCGACTCGAAGGCCGACGTGCGCAAGGGCGACATCCTGCTCACCCTGGTGCACAAGGGCCAGCACACCGAGCTGAAGACGGTCGAGCAGTTCAACCGCCTGCTTGCCGGCCTGGACAAGAACGCCGTCATCACGCTGCAGATCCGGCGCGGCGAGAGCGTGGCTTTCGTCACCATCTCGGGGCTGGCGGATAAAGGTTGAGCTGTACGGCAGGAGGTACTGCCATCTCTGCGAAGAGATGGCAGTCGCCCTCCGGTCGCTCGGAGTCGAGTTCGCCGAAATCGATATCGACGCCGATCCCAAGCTGGAAGACCTCTACGGGGAGCACATACCCGTCCTGCTGAAGGACGGCGTAGAGGTCTGCCGCCACCGACTGACGCCGGAAGCCATAGCCAAGCTGGGCTAGAATGGCGGCCCTGAGGAGGGTGCCGCGGCACCCTCTTTGCTTATGGCGCAAAGTCACATCCGAAACTTCTCGATCATCGCCCACATCGACCACGGCAAGTCGACGCTGGCGGATCGCTTCATCCAGATGTGCGGCGGCCTCGCCGAGCGCGAGATGGCCGAGCAGGTGCTCGACTCGATGGACCTCGAGCGCGAGCGCGGCATCACCATCAAGGCGCAGACCGCCGCCCTGGAGTACCGGGCCAAGAACGGGGATTTGTATCTGTTGAACTTGATCGACACCCCCGGCCACGTCGATTTCTCGTACGAAGTCAGCCGCTCGCTCGCCGCCTGCGAGGGCGCGGTGCTGGTGGTCGACGCCTCGCAGGGGGTGGAGGCGCAGACCGTGGCGAACTGCTACACCGCGATCGAGCAGGGCGTCGAGGTGATCCCGGTGCTGAACAAGATCGACCTGCCCTCGGCCGACCCGGGCAAGGCGATCCAGGAGATCGAGGACGTGATCGGCATCGCCGCGCAGGACGCGATCCGCGCCAGCGCCAAGACCGGCGAGAACGTCGACGCCATCCTCGAGGCGGTGATCGCCCGCGTGCCGGCGCCGAAAGGCGACGAGGACGGCGCGCTGCAGGCGCTGATCATCGACTCCTGGTTCGACAACTACGTCGGCGTGGTGATGCTGGTGCGCATGGTCGAGGGCGTGCTCAAGCCGAAGGACAAGATCCAGCTGATGAGCACCGGCGCGACCTACCTGTGCGACCAGGTCGGCGTGTTCACGCCGAAGTCGAAGGCCAAGGACGATCTGCGCGCCGGCGAGGTGGGCTTCGTCACCGCCGGCATCAAGGAGCTGCGCGCGGCCAAGGTCGGCGACACCATCACGCTGGCGTCGAAGCCGGCGCACGCGCCGCTGCCGGGCTTCAAGGAGATCAAGCCGCAGGTGTTCGCCGGCCTCTACCCGGTGGAAGCCAACGAGTACGAGGCGCTGCGCGAAGCGCTCGAAAAGCTGCACCTCAACGACGCCTCGCTGCACTACGAGCCCGAGACCTCGCAGGCGCTCGGCTTCGGCTTCCGCTGCGGGTTCCTCGGCCTGCTGCACATGGACATCGTGCAGGAGCGCCTGGAGCGCGAGTACGACATGAGCCTGATCACCACCGCCCCGTCGGTGGTATACGAGGTCACGCTGCGCGACGGCGCGGTGCAGCAGGTGTCCAACCCCTCGCGCCTGCCGCCGGTGGAGACCATCGAGGAGTTCCGCGAGCCGATCATGGCCTGCAAGATCTTCGTGCCGCAGGAGTACGTCGGCCCGGTGATCTCGCTGTGTACCGACAAGCGCGGCACGCAGACCAACATGCACTATTCGGCGCGCCACGTGGTGATTTCCTACGACCTGCCGCTGAACGAGGTGGTGCTCGACTTCTTCGACCGCCTGAAGTCGGCGACGCGCGGCTACGGCTCGCTCGACTACGAGTTCAAGGAGTACCGCGCCGCCGACATGGTGCGCCTCGACATCCTGGTGAACGGCGACAAGGTCGACGCGCTGTCCAGCATGGTGCACCGCTCGGCCTCGCAGCAGCGCGGCCGCGAGCTGGTGACCAAGCTGCGCGGCCTGATCCCGCGGCAGATGTTCGACGTCGCGGTGCAGGCCGCCATCGGCGGCCACATCATCGCGCGCGAGAACGTCAAGGCGCTGCGCAAGAACGTGCTCGCCAAGTGCTACGGCGGCGACGTGACGCGCAAGAAGAAGCTGCTCGAGAAGCAGAAGGAAGGCAAGAAGCGCATGAAGCAGGTCGGCGCGGTGGAGATCCCGCAGGAGGCTTTTCTCGCGGTGCTGCAGCGGGGGGATGGATGAACTTCGTCCTGCCTCTATGAATTTCGCTCTCTTTCTGCTCATCCTGCTGGTGGTGACCGGCCTGGTCTGGCTGCTGGACAAGCTCTGGCTCA
>DASUZH010000249.1:0-2089 GCA_036376975.1 Burkholderiales bacterium
AAACAGGACGCGTTGCGGCACGCACTGAACAAGACGCTGGTCGCCTCGATCGGCCCGGTCGCCTCGGCCGCGCTGCGCGAGGCGGGCGTGAAGGTCGGGCTCGAGGCGAAGCCGCCGAAGATGGGCGCGCTGCTGTCGGCGCTCGACAAGGCGCTGTCATGAGGTGGGTTTTTCTCCTGCTGTTTTCGACTTCGGTGTTTTCGCAGACCTATCCTGCGCGTCCCGTCCGCCTGGTGGTCGGCTTCGCACCCGGCGGCGCGGCGGACTTCGTCGCGCGCACGCTCGCCGAGCCGCTCGGCCGCGCGCTCGGCCAGCCGATCGTGGTCGACAACCGGCCCGGCGCCGGCTCGAGCATCGCCGCGGAGCACGCGGCGAAAAGCGCGCCCGACGGCTATACGGTGCTGATCGCCAGCCCGTCGAGCATCCTGGTGAATCCGCTCATCAACAGGCAGAGCAGCTTCCAGCCGATGCGCGAGCTGCTGCCGGTGAGCAAGGTGTCCTCGTCGCCGCTGGTGGTCGCGGTCAATCCGAAGCTGGAAGCGTCGAGCCTGAAAGAGCTGATTGCATTCCTGAAGAGCCACCCGGGAAAGGTCAACTTCGCCAGCTCGGGCAACGGCTCGGCGCCGCACCTCGCGGCGGTGCTGTTCCAGCGCGTCGCCGGTGTTGAGATGGTCCACGTCCCATACAAGGGCGGCGCGCCCGCGGTGCAGTCGGTGCTGGCGGGAGACACGCAGCTCTCCTTCGCCACGCCTCCCTCCGTGCTGCCGCTGGTGCAGGCCGGGCGGCTGCGCGCGCTCGCCATCACCAGCCGCGCTTCGACGCCGCTCGTGCCGGGCGTGCCGGGCATGGCGGAAGCCGGGCTGCCCGACTACGAAATCTCGTTCTGGTACGGCTTCTTCGTGCCGGCCGGCACGCCGCGCGAGGCGGTGCAGCGCCTGTTCGACGAGACCTCGAAGGCGCTCAGGCTGCCGCAGGTGGAGCGCGCCCTGGCGAAGGAGGGCACCGAGACTTCCGGTTCGGCTTCGCCGGCGCAGTTTGCAACCTTCCTTGCCGAGGACGCGAAGCTGTGGGCGCGCCTCGTCAAGGATTCGGGCGTGAAGGCCGACTAGAGCCTCCGGCCGAGGATCTTGTCCATGTTGCCGCCGGTCTTCATGCAGGTGGCGAACAGGTCCTCGGCGAACTTCTGCGCGCTCGGCGCCGCGTCGCGCCTGGTGTAGGCGGCTTCCATGATGTCGTTCATCAGCTGCATGCCGCGCGCCGACGCCGCCACGTCGTAGATGCGCACCATGATGGCGTCGGCCTTGTTCCGCTGCACCTCCTCGCGGGCGAGGGAGTGCGCGACGACCGCCATGTCGGCGGCGATGCCGCACTCGAGCGCGCTTTGCGCGTGAGGCGCGGCGGACGAGGCGCCAGCCGTCCCCAGCAGCAGCGCCGATACAAGCAGTTTTTTCACGTCAGGGTCTCCAAAAAAAGGGCGCCCGGTTCTCCCCGGGCGCCCTTGCTGCGATGCTGCGGTTACTTCGGTTCCTTGCTGGTCGAGGTGCCGCCGCTCGCCGGGCCGCCGCTGCTCGGGCTCTTCGGCGTCGCCGCCGGGGTGCTCGAGCTGCCGGAGCTCGAGGAGCCCATCGAGCCGGAGCTCGACTTGCCGCTGGTGCTGCCGGTGCCGCTCGAGGCGGCGTTGAACTCGGACTGCGAGATGCGGCCGTCGTTGTCCTTGTCGAGCTCGCTGAAGCGCGAGGCGTGCGCGTTGCCCTTCAGCTCATCGCGCGACAGGTAGCCGTCCTTGTTCTTGTCGAGGTTGCTCCAGCCCGCGCTGGCGCCGGTGCCGCCGGTGCCGGCGGTCGAGCCGGCTTTCGGATCCGCGCCCTGCGGATGCGTCGCGCTGGGGGCCGTCGTGGTGCCGCCCGCCGCGCCGCCGCCGGCGCCCGAGCTGCCCTGGGCCATCACCACGAGCGGAAAGGCTCCGGCCACCGCGACCGCAATCAATGTCTTGAATTTCATTGCTCTCTCCTTAGAAAATGAGAAGGAAATCGTTGCTGGCAGAGCCAGTGGGGTTTCACCAGCAAGCCGCGTGCCGCGGCGGGGCATC
>DASUZH010000250.1:0-6670 GCA_036376975.1 Burkholderiales bacterium
CCGCCGGGCGAGGTCGGCGAAGTGGTGATCACGCGCTTCAACCAGGACTATCCGCTGATCCGCTTCGGCACCGGCGATCTCTCGGTGGTGCTGCCTGGCGCGAGTCCCTGCGGCCGCACCAACGTGCGCATCAAGGGGTGGATGGGGCGGGCCGATCAGAGCACCAAGGTGCGCGCCATGTTCGTCACTCCGGCGCAGGTGGCCGACATCCTGCGCCGCCACCGCGACGTGCTGCGCGCGCGTCTCGTGGTGACCGGCGAGGGTGGTAACGACGGCATGACGCTCAAGTGCGAGGTGAAAGAGCGTCCGCCAGGCCTCGCCGAGGCGCTGGTCGCTTCGATCCGCGAGGTCACCAAGCTGCGCGGCGAGGTCGAGCTGGTCTACCCGGGCAGCTTGCCGAACGACGGCAAGGTCATCGAGGACCAGCGGAGCTACGGCTAGCGACGGCGATGGCGTCCGGCGAAGCGGCGGCGCGGCTGGAGGAGGCGAAGGCCCTGCAGAAGGCGGGTGAGCCGCGCGCGGCGATCGCCGCCTATGCCAGGGCGATGGCGCTCGGCGCGCCCGCCGTCGACGTCAACCTGCAGCTCGGCGTGCTGCACAACGAGCTCGGCGAGCGCGACGCCGCCGCGAGCTACCTGCAGCAGGTTCTGGCGCAGCAACCACGGCACGAAGACGCCCTGTGCATGCTCGGAACGGTGATGTACGACCTCGGACGCTTCGACGAAGCTGCGCGCTACCTCGAGCAGGCGCTGGCGGTGCGGCCGGCGTTTCCGGAGGCCAGCTTCAACCTCGGCCTGGCGCGCTTCGAGAAAGGCGACCTCGCGTCGGCGGCGGAGTGCATCACCGCCTGCTACCTGCACAACCGCGGCGAGGCGACGCCGTCGTTCGCGCCGCCCGACATGGCCGTCAACCGCACCAAGCTGCGGCACGACTGCGAGCAGATCGAGTACCTGCTCTCGCTCGGCCGCCTGCCGGCGAGCTTCGCCGACGTGCTGAAGGACTATCGCGCGCTGCTCGCCGCGATTCCGCCGGGGCTCGCTCCTTCGATGTTCGGGCAGTTCGACGCCAAGCGCCATCCGCTGGTCGCCAAGACCTACAAGCGGCCGTTCCATCTCGACCGCAACCCGCCGCCCGCCGGTCCGATCATCAATCCCGCGCTCGATGCCGCGGAGCTGGGGCGGCGCTACCAGGAAGCGCAGCCCAACGTGATCGCGGTCGACGATCTGGTGACGCCCGAGGCGCTCGCCGCGCTGCGCCGCTTCTGCCGCGAGAGCACGATCTGGAACGACATCAAGGTCGGCTACCTCGGCGCCTACTTCTTCGACGGCTTCTGCTCCGAGCTGCTGCTGCGGCTCGCTTACGAGCTGCGCGAGCGGCTGCCGGGGATCATCCGCGGCCTGCCGCTGCAGATGATGTGGGGCTACAAGTGCGACGCCGCGCTCACCGCGCTCGCCACGCACGCCGACGCCGCCGCGGTGAACGTCAATTTCTGGATCACCGAGGACGACGCCAACCTGGATCCCGCAGGCGGCGGCCTGCTGGTGCATACCTGCGACGCGCCCGCCGACTGGGGCTTCAACAAGTACAACTACGACGCCGCCGCCATCGAGCGCTACCTCGCCGAGGCCGGCAGCCAGCCGCTGCGCATCCCGTATCGCGCGAACCGCGCCGCGATCTTCGATTCCGACCTGTTCCACGCCAGCGACAGCCCGCGGTTCCGCGAGGGCTACCTCAACCGGCGCATCAACATCACGCTGCTCTACGGCTCGCGGCAATGACCCAGGCCAGCGTGCCGACCTGGGCCAGCGGCATCAGCCATTCGTAGAACAGCTCGCCGGCGGCGAGCAGCAGGTTGCCGATCGACAGCGAGTGGGCGACCGTGGCCTGCACTATGCGCAGCGAGTCCAGGGTTGCCTCGAGCAGGGAGGCGTCAGTGAACGCCATGCGCGGCTCGATCTGTGCCGTCCACAACCGTACGCAGTAAAGAATCAGGTAGAGCGCTGCCGCCCCGGCTACGGCCGGCGGCGCGTAGCGCCAGGAGGCCAGCCAGGCTACGCAGCTGGCGAGGCCAGCGACGGAAAGCAGCCCTAGCAGCACATACTCGCTCCCATAGGTGGGATGGGAGAGGGCCTCGGCAACCTGTGCCGCGCTGAGCAGCCAGCAAGCCACCGCGAGCAGCGGGAGCGCCCGCTGCATCTAGCGCGCCGCGCTGCGCGTCGCCGCCGCCGGCAGGCCGTCGACGCGGCGCATCTCGTCGTTGTCGAGCGTGCCGGCGTCGGCGAGGAACGCGTTGGCGAACTCGATCGAGTCCGCGCCCCAGAACACCTGGTTGCGGATCACGAAGCTCGGCACGCCGAAGACGCCGGCCGCAATTGCTTCGTCGGTATTCCTCCGCAGGAGGTCCTTGACCTCCGGACGCTTCGACGGATCGCTGCCCAAGTCCGCGCACAGCGACGCAAACCTCCCCGCATCCGAGGCGTCCTCGCCGGTGGTCCAGACGAAATCGAAGATCCGCTTCACCGCCGCCGGCTCGCAACCGCAGGCGAGCGCGAGCCGCAGGTGCGGCAGCGGATTGAAAGGATGCAGGGCAGGGAAGCGGAAGGGCACACCGAGCTTGTGCGCTTCGAACACGCAGCTGCGGTAGGTCCACTTGCGCTTGGCCGGAATCTCGGCCGGGCCCTTCTGGCCCCAATGATTGAGAATGCCAGCGAAAAGAACGGGCTTATAAGTTATGGAGACAGAAAATTCCTTGAGGCGATGCAGCGCGAGGTACGAGTAGGGCGAGACGAAATCGAAATACCAGTCGATGCTAGCCGCCATCGGCGCCCTCCTTGAAGGAGACCTGTGGGAGAGCGAGCCGCTCGCGCCGCGCCGCCAGCATCGCCATCACCGCTTCGCGCTCTTCGTCGCGCATCACGCCCCAGCGCGCGATCTCGTCGAGCGTGCGCGCGCAGCCCATGCAGACGTCGCGCTGCGGATCCATGATGCAGACCTTGACGCAGGGCGACTTCATGCCTTCGCGGAAAGCGCCCGGTTGACCTTGGAAGAAGGCTCGCGGCGCAGGATGCCGCAGATCCACTGCCCGATGCCGACCAGCTTGCCGAGGTCGACGCCGGTCTCGATGCCGAGGCCGTGCAGCATGTAGACCACGTCCTCGGTGGCGACGTTGCCCGAAGCGCCCTTCGCGTAGGGGCAGCCGCCGAGGCCGGCGATCGAGGAATCGAAGGTCGACACGCCGAGCTCGAGCGAGGCGTAGATGTTGGCGAGGGCCTGGCCATACGTGTCGTGGTAGTGGCCGGCAAGCTTCTCGACCGGCACGCGCCGCGCGCAGGCTTCGATCATTGCCTGCGTCCTGCCGGGGGTGCCGACGCCGATCGTATCGCCGAGCGAGATTTCATAGCAGCCCATTTCGAACAGCGCGTGCGCCACATGCGCCACGCGCTCCGGCTTCACCTCGCCCTCGTAGGGGCAGCCGAGGACGCACGAAACATATCCCCGCACCTTGATGTTGTGTTTCTTCGCTTCAAGCGCGACCGGCCGGAAGCGCTCGAGCGACTCGTCGATCGTGCAGTTGATGTTTTTCTTCGAAAACGCCTTCGACGCCGCGCCGAACACCGCCACTTCCGTCGCGCCGGCGGCGCGGGCGGCTTCGAGCCCCTTCAGGTTCGGCGTCAGCACCGGGTAGGAAACGCCGGGCTTGCGCCGGATGCGCTCCAGGACCTCGGTATGGTCGGCCATCTGCGGCACCCACTTGGGCGACACGAACGCGGTCGCCTCGACCGCCGGCAGGCCGGCGTCGGCCAGGCGCTCGATCAGCTCCAGCTTGACCGCGGTCGGCACCTCGCCGGGCTCGTTCTGCAGCCCGTCGCGCGGCCCGACCTCGACGATGCGCACTTTCCTATTCAAGCGTCACCAGTTCCGCGCCCTCGGGCACCTGCTCGCCGGCGCCATAGTGAATCTCCTTCACCACGCCGTCCTTCGGCGCGGCGATCGTGTGCTCCATCTTCATCGCTTCCAGGATCAGCAGGGCTTCGCCCTTCGCTACCTTGGCGCCCGCGTTGGTCAGTACCTTGACCACCTTTCCGGACATCGGCGCTGCGAGCGAGCCGGCGCCGCTGTCCTCTTCCTGCGTCGCCAGGCCGGCGAGCGAAAGCCGCCTGGAGGCGCCGTTGCTCAACACGTGCCAGTCATCGCCGTCGCGTACCGCCCTTGCCTTGAACGCGCGGCCGTCGAGGCGTACCAGGAGCGTGCCGTCCGCCAGCGTTTCCCCGGCGAAGGCGTACTCCCGGCCATCGATCTGCAGCCGCAGCCCGCTCTCCAGGAAGCGGATCCTTGCCGTATGCGCGCGGTCTCCATCCAGGAAGTCGAAGTCGTGATGCGACTCCTGGTTCAACCGCCAGCCGTCGACGCTGTCCCAGGGCGAGTAGGCGTCGCCGGATGCCGCCGCCCGGCGCCGTGCGGCGGCTTGCTCTTCGGCGAGCTCGGCGAACGCCGCGGCGGCGAGCGCGTCGTCGGTGATCTTCGATTCGGCGAGCAGCTCGCCGCGGTTGCGCTCGATCAGGCCGGTGTCGAGCTCGGCGGAGGAGAACGCGCGGCTCGCCGCGATGCGCGCAAGGAAGGCGACGTTGTTGCGCGGTCCGGCGATCTCGACCGTCGCGAGCGCCTGCTTCAGTCGCGCCAGCGCTGCCGGCCGATCCGCGCCGTGCACGATCAGCTTGGCGATCATGGGGTCATACCAGGGCGTGATCTCCGCGCCGGATTCGACGCCCGTGTCGACCCGGATTCCCGCGCCTGCGGGGAACGAGACATGCAGCAGCTTTCCCGTCGCCGGCAGGAAGTCGCGCTCCGGGTCCTCGGCATAGATGCGCGCCTCGATCGCATGTCCCGAGATTCCAAGGTCCTTCTGCTCCAGCGGCAGCCTGTCGCCCGACGCGACCCGCAGCTGCCACTCGACGAGGTCGAGGCCGGTGATCATCTCGGTGACGGGGTGCTCGACCTGCAGGCGCGTATTCATCTCCATGAAGTAGAAGCGGCCGTCCTGCTCGGCGATGAACTCGACCGTTCCCGCGCCGACATAGCTGATCGCCCGTGCGGCCGCGACTGCCGCTTCTCCCATTTTTTTTCTTTTTTGCGAATCCAGGCCGGGTGCCGGCGCCTCTTCGAGCACTTTCTGGTGACGGCGCTGCACCGAGCAGTCGCGCTCGAAGAGGTGCACCACGTTGCCGTGATTGTCGCCAAACACCTGGATCTCGATGTGCCGCGGCCGCTCGAGGTAGCGCTCGATCAGGACGCGGTCATCGCCGAAGGAGGATCTCGCCTCGCGCTTGGCTCCCTCCAGGCTTTCGCTGAACGCCTTCTTCCCGGTCACCACCCGCATCCCCTTGCCGCCGCCGCCGGCCGAGGGCTTGATCAGCAGGGGGAACCCGATCCGCTCGGCTTCCTTCTGCAGGAAAGCCGCGTCCTGCTGCTCGCCGTGGTAGCCGGGAACCAGCGGCACGCCGGCCTTCTCCATCAGGCGCTTCGCCGCCGCCTTGTCGCCCATCGCCGCGATCGCTTCCGGCGACGGCCCGATGAACACGATGCCGGCCTGCCGGCAGGCCGCGGCGAAATCCTCGTTCTCCGACAGGAAGCCGTAGCCGGGGTGGATCGCCTGCGCGCCCGAGTCGCGCGCCGCCGCGACGATGGCGTCGATCTCGAGATAGCTCGGCACCCGTACCGCTTCGTCGGCCGACCTGACGTGCAGCGCGTCGCGGTCGTGGTCGGAGTACACGGCGACCGTGCGCACGCCCAAGCGCCGCGCGGTGCGCATCACGCGGCAGGCGATCTCGCCGCGGTTGGCGATCAGGATTTTTTCGAACACCAGGCTGCCTTGCGCTTCTCGAGGAAGGAGGCGATCCCCTCGCGGCCCTCGGGCGAGACGCGGATCTCGGCGATGCGCCGCGCGGTTTCGGCGGCGAGCGCGTCGTCGACCGGACGGCCGGCCACCGCGCGGATCAGGTCCTTGATCTTGGCGTGCGCCTCGGGCCCGCCGGCGAGGAGATGGGCCACCAGCTTGTCTATTGTTTCATCCAATTCTGAAGAAGAAACCAGAAGAGACAGCATGCCGACGCGGAACGCTTCCTCGGCGTCGAATACCTCGGCGGTGAGGAAGTAGCGCCGGGCGTTGCGCTCGCCCATGGCCCGCATCACGTAGGGGCTGATGGTGGCGGGAGACAGTCCAAGCTTGGCTTCGGAGAGGCAGAATTTCGCCTCGCGCGTGCCCACCGCGATGTCGCAGGCGGCGACCAGCCCGGTCCCGCCGGCGAACACCGGGCCGTGCACGCGCGCGATGGTCGGCTTCGGCAGGCGGTCGAGGGTGGCCAGCATCAGCGCGAGCGCCTCGGCGTCGGCGAGGTTCTCGTCGTAGCCGTACTTCGCCATCCGCTTCATCCAGTTGAGGTCGGCGCCGGCGCAGAACGCCGGCCCGTTGCCGGCGAGGATGAGGACGCGCACGGCGTCGTCGCTTCCTATTTCCAGAAATGCTTTGGTAAGAGAGGCAATCAAGGCGTCGTCGAACGCGTTGCGCAGCTCGGGCCGGTCGAGCGTGACGCGGGCGACGCCGTCCCTTTTTTCGATCTTGAGCATTACATGCGGAAGACACCGAACTTAGTGTCTTCGACGTGTGCATTCA
>DASUZH010000251.1:0-3499 GCA_036376975.1 Burkholderiales bacterium
GGCATCGCGATCCGCGCCGTCGCCGTCGATCCGGTCAGCGCCTCGCTTGTTGCGATCGACGTGCCGCGCGCCTCGGCGTTTGCCTTCGCGCTCGGCGGCGCGCTCACCGCGGCGAGCGGCGCGCTGCTTTCGACTTTCTACACGTTCAACGCCTCGATGGGCGTCATCTTCACCATGAAGGCGTTGATCATCGTCATCATGGGCGGCGTCGGCGACGTGCGCGGCGCGATCATCGCCTCGCTGATTCTCGGCCTCGCCGAAACCGCGGTCGCCAGCCTGCTCGATCCGGGCCTGACGCTCGCCGCTGCCTACCTGCTCTTCGTGCTGGTGCTGCTGTTCCGGCCCGAAGGATTGTTCGGAAGGCGCCAGTCGTGACGCGACGCGAGACCGCCTGGCTGATCGCGACCGTGGCGGCGTTCGCGCTGCTGGCCTGCTTGCCGCTGCTGCGCCACGGCTATCTGCTCTCGCTCGGCGTAAGCATCGCCATGTACACCGTGCTGGCGACCTCCTGGGCGCTGTTTTCCGGTCCGACGCACTACATCTCGCTCGCCACCGCCGCGTTCTACGGCATCGGCACCTACGTGGTGGCGGGGGGCATCGGCGCGCTGCCCTACCCCGTGCTGCTCGTGCTCGCCGCCCTCGGGGGCGCCGTGGTGGCGGCGCTGGTCGGCATCGCCACCCTGCGCCTCTCGGGCGTGTATTTCGTCATCTTCACCCTCGGCCTGGCCGAGCTGATCCGGCAGATCGTCACCTGGGTGCAGAACAACTTCACCGGCAGCCGCGGCCTGTACGTGCTGACCGACATCACCGCGCGCGTCATCTACTGGGAGCTGCTGGCCCTCGCGGCGGCGGTGTACCTGATCGGCTGGCTGGTGGCGCGCTCGCGCCTGGGCTTCGCGCTGCGCATCATCGGCAACGACGAGGTGGTGGCAGCGCACGTCGGCATCAACTCGGCGGCGTGCAAGCTCGCGCTGTTCGTGATTTCCGGCGTGTTCGCCGCGGTGGTCGGCGCGGTGATGGCGCCGCGCTATACCTATATAGAGCCCTCGATCGCCTTTACCGCCGAGATCTCCTTCCAGGTGGTGATCATGGCGCTGCTCGGCGGCGTCCATCGCCTGTGGGGTCCTCTGGTCGGCGTGATTCCGTTCACCATCCTGTGGGAGCTGATCGCCGCGCGCTTCCCGACGCAGACCGTGTTGCTCCTGGGCATCGCGTTCCTGCTCATCGTGTACCTGATTCCCAACGGCGTGGTCGGCCGCATCGAATCGGCGATCAAGGCGGCGGCCCGCCGCGCGGTCCATGCCTGAGGCCGCGCTCCTCGAGCTGCAGGGCGTCACCAAGCGCTTCGGCGGCCTGGTGGCGGTCGACGACCTGAGCTTCGCGGTGCGCGAGAACGAGGTGCTCGGCCTGATCGGCCCCAACGGCTCGGGCAAGACCACGGTCATCAACCTGATCTCGGGCGCGCTGCAGCCGAGCCGCGGCGAGATCTACCTGCGCGAGGAGCTGATCTCCGAGCAGCCGGCGCGCGAGATCGCGCGCGCCGGCGTGGCGCGCACGTTCCAGCTGGTCCGCATCCTGCCGTCGCTCACCGTGCTGGAGAACGTGGTCGCCGGCGCGGTGTTCGGACACAAGCGCCTGTGGGGCGGCGCGGCGAGGAAGTACGCCATGCGGCAGCTCGAGCGCGTCGGCATGACGCGCGCCGCGGATGCGCCCACCTCGTCGCTCACCTACATCGACGAGAAGCGCATCGAGCTGGCGCGCGCGCTGGCCTCGGACCCGGCCGTCCTGCTGCTCGACGAGTGGCTGGCCGGCCTCAACCCGACCGAGCTGCAGATCGGCATCGAGCTGATCCGCAGCCTGAAGGCGGAGGGACGCACCGTCATCCTGGTCGAGCACGTGATGGACGCCATCCGCAGCCTGTGCGACCGCTGCGTGGTGATGAACAGCGGCGTCAAGATCGCCGAGGGCACGCCGCAGGAGGCGCTCGCCAACAAGGAAGTCGTGCGCGCTTACCTGGGCGAGGAGCACGGCGCGGAGGCGGCGCATGCTTGACTGCCGCGGCGTGTCGGTCAGCTACGGCCGCCACCAGGCGCTCGCCGAGGTGGCGGTGCGCATCGCCCCGGGCGAGATCGTGGTGATCCTCGGCGCCAACGGCGCCGGCAAGACGACCCTGCTGAACGCGATCGCCGGGCTGGTTCCCTGCGGCGGCGAGATCCAGCTCGACGGCCGCTCGCTGCGCGGCCTGCCGCCGCACCTGATCGTGGAAGCCGGCCTGGCGCTGGTGCCCGAAGGGCGCCGCATCTTCGGCGACCTGACGGTGCTCGAGAACCTGACGCTCGGCGCCTACGCGCGGCGCGCGCGGCACGCGGAACGCGAGCACCTGGATCGCGTGCTCGCGCTGTTTCCCAAGCTGGGCGAGCGCGCACGGCAGGTCGCGCGCACCATGAGCGGCGGCGAGCAGCAGATGGTGGCGATCGGCCGCGCCATGATGTCCGCGCCGACCATCCTGATGCTCGACGAGCCGTCGCTCGGCCTGTCGCCGCTGCTCTGCTCGGAGCTGTTCAAGGCGCTGGCGCAGGTGCGCAAGACCGGCGCCGGCATCCTGCTGGTCGAGCAGAATGCCCGGCAGGCGCTGGCGATCGCCGACCGCGGCTACCTGCTGGAGAACGGCCGCATCGTCGGCGAAGGGCCGGCGGCCAGCCTGGCGCGGGACGCCGCGGTGCAGAAGGCCTACCTCGGCGGCGCCGCGGCAGGCCCCGGCAAGGCGCAGGCGGCGCCTGCGCCGGCGCAGCCGGCCCCGTCGGTGCCGGCGCCTTTCCCGCTCGCCCGGCCGGCCCCGGGGATCGACGAGGTGATCGGCTCGCTCGACGAGCTGGTGCGCGGCGCAGAGAAGGCGCAGGCCGCGCACGTGCGTGCGGCGCGCAGCGCGCACAATGGCAAAGGGACGAACGGAAGCGGCACGAAGCCGGCGCCGGCACCGCGCCGCCGCGCGCCGCGTGCCGCGGACGCTTCGCTGCAGGAAGCAATCGCCAAGATCGAGGCCGCGGCGCGCGACGCGGCCAAGGGCAGAAAAACGGAATAGGAGGCCAGCATGGCACGAGTCTTCGACGGACTGTTCATTGGCGGCCGCTCGGTCGCCACCAGCAAGACCTTCGCCGATCTCAACCCGTCGGACGGATCGGTCTGGGCGCAGATTCCCGACGGCGGCCGACACGAGGCGCGCGCCGCAATCGAGGCCGCGCAGGCGGCGTTCCCGGTTTGGTCCGCGCTGCCGCACACGAAGCGGGCGCACTACATGATCAAGGTGGCGGAGGCGTTCGAGAAGCGCCGCATGCAGATCGTCGAGGCGCTGCAGGCGGAAGGCGGCGGCTGGTTCGGCAAGGGCATGTTCGAGACCGGCTACGTGCCGGAGGTGTTCCACGCCGCCGCCGCCGCCGCCTACGCGCCGCTCGGCGAGGTGATCCCGTCCGAGTACGGCAAGGTCTCGCTTGCGATCCGC
>DASUZH010000252.1:0-2904 GCA_036376975.1 Burkholderiales bacterium
GCCTTCATCGCGTACTTGTCGCCGAAGTCCTTCGGGTCGAGCGGGTCGAAGACGTAGTAGTTGGCGCGGTTGTTCACCGTGAACATCATCTGGCGGATCCGGTCCGGCAGGGTCTGCCCCTGCCACTCGAAGTCGTCCTGCGCCTCGTAGTGCAGGAACACCGGCAGGATCGGCACGCCGGTGCGGATCGAGACTTCGAAGGCGCCGGACTTGAATTCGGGGAACAGGCGCCGCCCCTTGCAGCCGCCTTCCGGATAGAGGCAGATGTTCTGCCCGGAGTTCACCGTGTTCACCATGGTCTCGATCGCCTGGTCGCGCGAGGCCGGGTCGTCGCGGTCGACGTACAGCGTGCCGGCCGCCCGGCTGATGCGGCCGACGATGAACCAGTCGGCGACCTGCACTTTCGCCAGCGAGACGACGTCGAACAGCGCCGGGATGCCGACGTCCTCGAAGGCCGACGGGTGGTTGGCGATCAGGATGTAGCGCTCGGGCAGGCGCCTGAGGTTCTTCTGGTGCAGCCGCAGGTCGACGCCGAGCGCGCGCACGAAGCTGCGCGACCAGGCGCCGAACATGCACGCCACCGGATGCCGGCCCGGCCAGGGCAGCCAGGCGAGCAGCCACAGCAGCGCGGTGAAGGCGAGGAAGTCCGCGATCGCGAGCAGCCTGGCGAGGAGCCTGAAGATGAGGAGCACGCTATCCCTGGTGAAAGACCGCTTCGACGCGGTTGCCTTCCGGGTCCTCCAGGAAGGCCGCGTAGTAGCCGGGATGATAGTCGGGGCGCAGCCCGGGCGCTCCGGCGTCGCGGCCGCCGGCGGCGAGCCCGGCGGCGTGGAACGCGCGCACCTGCCCGGCCGATCCGGCGCGGAAGCACCAGTGGCGGCGGCGGTCGACGTTCGCCGTGTCCGACTGGTAGATGCTGATATAGCTGTGGCCGTCGTTGCCGGTGCGGTTGCGCTCGCCGTAGCCGACGGCGTCGTCCCTTTGATAGACCTTGGCTGCGCCAAGGGCCTGCATCACCGCGTCGTAGAAGCGTGCGGAGCGCCGCAGGTCTCGTACGGTGATCGAAAAATGATCAACCAGCTGCAAGCGACAGCTCCTTCGCGGACAGGTTGTGGATGCGGCCGAAGCCGGCGACGAAGCGCGCGTCGCGCGGAACGATGCGCCAGAAGGAGAAATCGGCCAGCGTGAAGTTGATGGCCTGCTCGGGGAACCTTGCCAGCCAGGATTCCTTCAGCGTGTTGTCATCCAGCTGGGAGGCTTCGCCTCGAACGGTGACCCGCATCAGGGTGAAGGGATCCGCGCGGCGGTCGTCGGTTTCGGAGATCGACAGCGCGACGCGGCCGTCCTGCATCATGTCCTGCGTGTGCCAGGCGAGCCGGCTGACGTGCACGTAGAAGGCGGAGAAGTCCGGCGCGGGGAGATAGAGCGTCATCGACGCCATCGGCGCGCCGCCGCGCAGCGTGGCGAGGTGCGCGATGCGCTCCCGGGCGATCAGCTTCGCCAGCAAAGCGGCGGAATCCGAGTCCATTCAATCGATTGTAGTATTCTCGCGCCACCGTGCGATACGAGACCCTGGTAGGCCTGCGCTACACGCGCGCCAAGCGGCGCAATCGCGTCGGCGTCAACTCGCTCGTCTCCATGGTCGGCATCGCGCTCGGCGTGGCGGTGCTGATCGTCGTGCTGTCGGTGGTGAACGGCTTCCAGGACGAGGTGCGCAGCCGCATCCTCGGCTTCGCCTCGCACGTGCAGATCTCGTCGGTCGGCCGGCAGGTGGCCGACTGGCGCGAGATCGCGCGCATCGCGGGCGAGCACCCGCGGGTCGTGGCGGCGGCGCCCTTCGTGGATGCCCCGGCGATGCTGTTCGCGGGCGACGCGGTGCGCGGCGCGCTGCTGCGCGGCGTGGAGCCGCAGGCGGAAGAGCGCGTGGCCGAGTTCGCGCGCTATATGCGCTCCGGCTCGCTCGGCGCGCTCAAGCCCGGCGAATACGGCGTGGTGCTGGGCGCGGACCTGGCGCGCACGCTCGGCGCCGCGCCGGGCGACAAGGTGGCGCTGGTCGCGCCGCAGGGGCAGTCGGCGCAGTCCGGCGCCGACGGCGTTTCGCCCCGCCTCGCGCAGCTCACCGTGGTCGGAGTCTTCGAGGCCGGCTTCCAGGAAGCCGACGCGCTGCTCGGCGTGGTCCACATCGCCGACGCGCAGGCGCTCTACCGGATGGGCAGCGCGGTCTCCGGCGTGCGCCTCAAGCTGGACGACGCCTTCGCCGCGCGCCAGGTGTCGCGCGAGCTGCTCGACCGGCTGCCGCCCGACGCCTACGTCACCGACTGGACGCGGCTCAACGCGAATTTCTTCCACGCCGTGGAGATCACCAAGCGGCTGATGTTCGTGATCCTGGTCATGATCGTGCTGGTGGCGGCCATCAACGTGGTCTCCACCCTGGTGGTGATGGTGACCGGCAAGCAGGGCGACATCGCGATCCTGCGCACCATGGGTGCCGGGCCGCGCGAGGTGATGCGCGTGTTCATCGTGCACGGCATGGCGCTCGGGCTGGTCGGAACGGCTGCCGGCGTGGCCCTCGGCTGCGCCATCGCGCTCAACATCGACGTCATCGTGCCGGCGGTGGAGCGCCTGTTCAGCATCAAGTTCATCGCGAAAGAGGTGTACCTGATCGACGCGCTGCCTTCGGCCCTGCGCGCGGCGGACGTCGTCCTGGTGGCCGGCACCGCGCTGGCGCTCTCCGTCCTCGCCACGCTCTACCCCAGTTGGCGCGCAGCGCGCACCGCTCCGGCGGATGCCCTGCGCTACGAGTAGCGTGCGCTACGAGCTGATGGTCGGCCTGCGCTACACGCGCGCCGGCCGCCGCAACCGCTTCGTCGGCGTCAACTCGGCGGTCTCGATGATCGGCATCGG
>DASUZH010000253.1:0-9546 GCA_036376975.1 Burkholderiales bacterium
CGCCATCGCGGTGGCGGTCACGATGCAGGCGATCGCCGGCACCGGCGGCATGAAGAAGGTGACCGGCACGAGCAGCGCGGTTGCCATCGTGGCGGTGAGTCCCGGCACCGCGCCGACGAACAGGCCGAACGCGGCGGAAGCGACGATCACCCACAGCACGTACGGATCGAACACCAGCGTGAAGGCCTGCGCGAGGACCGAAGCGGTCACCGGTCAGAACGCCCAGCGCTCGAGCACGCCCCAGGGCAGCGGCACGCGCAGCAGCTTGTAGAACGCGAGATGGATGATCAGCGGCGAAAGGATCGCGACTGGAATCGTCACGCGCCAGGATGCGCCGAGCACGCGCACCCACAGCGCCGTGATGGCGATCGCGGTGAGGTGGAAGCCGAGCGCGTCGGCCGCCAGGATGTAGGCCAGCAGGCCGCCGAGGACAGCGGCCGCCGCCGCGCGCGGCCGCGGCTCGCGCAGCCATTGCGGCGTGGCCAGCAGCGCTCCGCCGGAGCGCGCGCCCTGATATGCGAGCAGCGCGCCGCAGACGCCGAGGCCGATCGCAACCAGTCCCGGAAACCACGCCGGGCCGAATTTCTGGCCCGGCATGGCCGGGAACCCCTGGATATGCCAGAGGATGACCGCGGCGAGCGCGACGAGCGCGCCGCCGGTCAGCGCATCGTTGAGCTTTATTTGGCCAGCCCTACCGCTTTGAGCGCGGCTCCCAGGTTGGCGTCGGAATCCGCCATGAACTTCGTCGTGCCGGCCGGATCGGCCCACACCACGCCGAAGCCGCGGCTCGCCATGAAGTCCTTGTAGTCCTTGGAGTCATAGACCTTCTTCAGCGCGGTGACCAGCGTCTTCTGCACATCCGCCGGCAGGCCCTTCGGCGCGGCAATCACGCGCCAGGCGGCGATCGCCCAGTCGCTGTTGAGCTCTTTCTTCAGCGTCGGCACGTTCGGGTAGAGCGCCGGCGGATTAGCGTCCATGATGGCGAGCGCGCGCGCCTTGCCGGAGTCGATCATCGCGCGCGCTTCCGGGATCGAGCACGGCACCACGTCGACGCCGCCGGCCACCATGTCCTGCATGCCGGGCGCGGCGCCGTTGGACGGCACCCACGGCAGCGCGTTCGGATCGATGCCCTGCTGCTTGAGCAGGCCGGCGATCGCCAGGTGCCAGATGCCGCCCTGGCCGGTGCCCGAGGCCTTCATCTTGCCGGGGTTCGCCTTGATCGCGGTGAGCAGGTCCTTCACCGACTTGTACGGCGAGTCGGTGCGGACATGGATGCCCGCGGGATCGGCGTTCACCAGGCCGATCGGCGTGTAGTCGGTGTACTTGAGCTGCGTCAGGCCGACGTGGTGCATCATCGTGATCTCGACCGTGATCAGGCCGAGCGTGTAGCCGTCGGGCGCCGCCTTGGCGATCGCGTCGTGGCCGACCACGCCCGAGCCGCCGGTGCGGTTCACCACGTTGACCGGCTGCTTCAGGTCCTTCTCGAGCAGGGTGCCGATGATGCGCGCCGTAGCGTCGGTGCCGCCGCCCGCGCCCCAGGGAACGATGAGCTGGATCGGGCGCTGCGGATACTGGGCGTTCGCCGTCGTCGCCATAGCGACAAGCAGCACGGCAAGTAGCTTCCTCATGACTCCTCCTCGGGGTTGTCAGACAACCATTCTAACCATCGGGAGTAAGATAAATCCATGAAAGGCGAGGAGTTCAAGGACGACTTTCGCAAGGCCTTGCCGCGGGAGCTGGTCCTGGAACTGACGCGGCGCTCGGCTTGGCGCGCCAGCCTTGCCATCGTCGGCGACCTCGCGGTGATTGCGCTGGCCGCGGCCGTTGCGCTGGCCTTCTGGCCGAACCTCCTCGTGCTGCTCCCCTGCATCATCCTGATCGGCACGCGCCAGCACGCCCTCTTCGTCATAGCCCACGACGCCGCGCACTACCTGCTCTACGAGAATCGAACGCTGAACGATCTGGTCGGCCGCGCGGCCGCCACGGTGCAGGGACTGTCGATGTGCACGTACCGGGTGATCCACCGCCTGCACCACAACAACCTCTATGGCGAACTCGATCCCGACACCGCGCTGCACGGCGGCTACCCGCGCGGCCGCGCCTATCTGGTCAAGAAGCTGCTGAAGGATCTGACCGGGTTCACAGCGTGGAAGACCTACGCTTATTTTCTTGGCGGCGCTCCTGCGCTCAACACTGCGACCAATGTAGCCCTCCGGCCGCTTGATGACACGTCCGCAAAATTGAAGGAGGAGGCCCGCAGCGACCGGAACACGGTGATCGTTTTCCACGTCGTGCTGCTCGCGCTGTTCGCGTGGAGCGGTTACCTGGTGGAGTACCTGGTGCTGTGGATCCTGCCGCTGGTGACGGTGGTGCAGGCGATCCTCAGGCTGCGCGCGATCGCGGAGCATGGCGCGACGACCGACTTCTCCTCGCCGCTCACCGCCGCGCGCACCAACGTTGCGCCGGCCTGGCTCGAGTGGCTGATCTTCCCGCACCACGTCAACTACCACATCGAGCACCACCTCTACGCCTCGGTGCCGCACTACAACTTGCCGCGGCTGCATCGCGAGATGGCGGCGCGCGGCGTCCTGGAGGGAGCGGAGGTAGTGGCTTTCCCTCTTACTCTGGGAAAAATATTCGCCGAGAGAGCGCCTACTTCGGTGGCGCGGGGAACCTGACCACCGGCCCGGTCGGCGCCTTGTCCGGCGGCAGGTAGTCGGGCGCCGGCTTGCCGGCCGGCCCGAGGCTCTTCACGTAGCGGTACATCGCCCGCAGGTCGCTGGTGCTCATCGCCTGCACGTTGAACCAGGGCATCGGCGGCCGCGTGGTGAGGGTGCGGCCCTTCTTCACCCACTCGGCTTCCGTCATGTCCTTGAAGTACAGGCGCAGGTTGGTCGGGTAGGTGGTGCCCCACGGGCCCTGGAAGCCGAGGACGTCGCCGGTCAGCCACTGCTCCTCGGGCACCTTGCCGCCGGTCGGGCCGTAGCCCGGGGTGTGGCAGTCGTTGCAACCGCCGATCTTGATCAGATAGCGGCCGCGGTTGACCTGCGGGTCGGTCTTCTTTTCCTGGGCAAACGCCGGCAGCGCGACCAGCAGGGCAAGCATCGAAGCGCGGATTTTCATAGCTTCAGCCTCATCGCTTTCATGGTGGACTCGACGAATCCTAGCTTGCGATAGAGCGCTTGTGCGCGCTTGTTCTGCTTGTCGGTGAGCAGCGTGAGGCGCAGCACGCCCTGCTTGCGCGCCTCCGCGATCACGTATTGCAGGAGGGCGGTGCCGACCCCCTTGCCGCGATGGCCGGGCAGCACGATGAGGTCCTCGAACGCGGCCGCCAGGCCGCCTTCCGCCGTGCTGATGCCGTAGATCAGGCTCGCCATCGCGACCACCTTGCCGCCCTCGCGCGCGACGTGGATCCTGCCGACCGACTCGTCGGACAGGATCTTCTTCAGCGCGCGCGTCTGCTTCGCGTCGTCGGGGACGAACTCGGCCTCCTGCGAGAACAGCACGCCGAGCAGCGCCACCAGCTGCGGCAGGTCGTCGTGCGTCGCGGCGCCGAACTCGACGCTCACACGTTGAAGCGGAAGTGGATCACGTCGCCGTCGCGCACCGTGTAGTCCTTGCCCTCCAGGCGCAGCTTGCCGGCCTCCTTGGCGCCCAGCTCACCCTTGTGCGCGACGAAGTCCTCGTAGGACGCCACCTCGGCGCGGATGAAACCGCGCTCGAAATCGGTGTGGATCACGCCGGCGGCCTGCGGCGCGGTGGCGCCGGCGCGCACCGTCCAGGCGCGCACCTCCTTCGGCCCGGCGGTGAAGTAGGTCTGCAGGCCGAGCAGCGCGTACGCCGCGCGAATCACGCGGTTGAGGCCGGGCTCCTTCATGCCGAGATCGTCGAGGAACACCTTCTTGTCGTCGTCCGACATGTCGGCGATCTGCGACTCGAGCGAGGCGGTGATGGGAACCACCGGCGCGCCCTCCTTGGCCGCGTGGGCGAGCACCTTGTTCAGCAGATCGTCCGAGCCTTTCTCCGCGACGTTCGCAACATACATCGTTGGTTTCATCGTCAAGATAAAAAGCGGCCGGAGGACCGCATGCTCTTCCTTGGAAAGGTCAGCGCTTCGCGCCGGACGGCCCGCGTTGAGGACCTCCTGTACCTTGGTAAGCGCGGCGACAAGTCGCACGGCGTCCTTTTCCCCGGTCGTCTGCGCCACCTTGGCGAACTTGGAGATCTGCTTCTCGACCGCATCGAGGTCGGCGAGGGCGAGCTCGGTGTTGATGGTCTCGATGTCCGACACCGGATCGACCTTGCCGGCGACGTGCACCACGTTCGGGTCCTCGAAGCAGCGCACCACGTGCGCGATGGCGTCGGTCTCGCGGATGTTGGCGAGGAACTTGTTGCCCAGCCCCTCGCCCTTCGACGCGCCGGCCACCAGCCCGGCGATGTCGACGAACTCGACGATCGCCGGCACCACCTTCTGCGGCTGCTCGATGCCGGCGATCACGCCCAGGCGCGGGTCGGGCACCTCGACGATGCCGACGTTCGGCTCGATGGTGCAGAACGGGTAGTTCTCGGCCGCGATGCCGGCCTTGGTGAGCGCGTTGAAGAGCGTGGACTTGCCGACGTTCGGCAAGCCGACGATGCCGCACTTCATTTCTTGCCGAAGAGCGACTTGAGGAAGCCTTTTTCCTCTTTCGGCTTCTCCGCTTCCTTCTTGGGCTCCGGCTTGGGAGGCTCCTTGACCGGGGGTGCTTTCTTCTCCGGCTCTTTCTTCGGCGCCGGAGCAGGCTTGTCCTGGCTGTGCAGCTTCTGCATCGCGCCCTGCATGTCGCCCGAGATCATCTGCGGCAGCAGCGCGAGCGCGTTGTCGATGGCGCCGTCGATCGCCTGCTTCTCCTCGAGCGACGGCTTGTGCAGCACGTAGTCCGCCATCTCCGCAGGATCGGTCGGGCGGCCGACGCCAAGGCGCAGCCGCCAGTAGTCGTGGCTGCCGATGCGCTGCGAGATGTCCTTCAGGCCGTTGTGGCCGGCGATGCCGCCGCCCTGCTTGATGCGCGCGGTGCCCGGCGCGAAGTCGAGCTCGTCGTGCACGACGAGGATTTCCTCGGGCTTGATCTTGAAGAACCCGGCGAGCATCTGCACCGCGCGCCCGCTCGCGTTCATGAAGCTCTGCGGGAGCAGGAGCCACGCGCCGTTGTCCGGCAGGCGGCCCACCAGCGCCTGGTACTTCGGGTCCTTGCGCAGCGCGACGCCGCTCGACACGGCGAAGCGCTCGACCAGCCAGAACCCGGCGTTGTGCCGGGTGCGCTCGTACTCCTTGCCCGGGTTGCCCAGGCCGACAACGAGGCGAACCACTACTTCTTGTCTTTCTTGTCGCCCTTGTCGGCGGCAGCCGGCTTGGCGGCGGCCTTGTCGCCGCCCGCGGCCTTGTCGCCGGCCTTGGCGGCAGCCTTGTCGCCCTCGGCGGCTTCGCCTTCCTTCGCCGGCGCGGCCTGCTCCGTGGTGGGCACGTCGCCCGCGGCGACCACCGCTGCGTCGGCCGCCTTCTCCTCGTCCTCGGTGATGAGCTGCGGCACCACCACGGTGGCGACCACCGGGTCCTCGTTCTTGTGCAGCGCGAGCTCGACGCCGTTCGGCAGCGTCAGCTGGCGCGCGTGCACCGAGTTGCCGACCGACAGGTTGCCGAGGTCGACCTGGATGAACTCCGGCAGGTCGGCCGGGAAGCAGGTGATGTCGATCTCGTTCAGCACGTGGCTGACCACGCCGGCCTGCTCCTTCACGCCGGGCGACTTCTCGGCGTTGATGAAGTGCAGCGGCACCTTCATGTGGATCTTCTTGTCCTTGGAGACGCGCTGGAAGTCGACGTGCTGCACCTGCAGCTTGAACGGGTGCATGTTCACGGAGCGCAGCAGCACCTGCTCCTTGGCGCCGCCGACGTCGAGCGTCAGGATCGAGGCGTGGAAGCGCTCGTTGCGCAGGTTGAGGATCAGCGCCTGGTGGTCGAGCTCGAGCTTGACCGGATCCTTGTCGCCGCCGTAGAGAATGGCGGGCACCAGGCCCATGTGGCGCAGGCGGCGGCTCGCACCCGTACCTTGCGCTTCGCGCTTGCGCGCGGTGATTTCGATTGCCATCGCATTACTCCTTGTGTTGACGCCGGCTCCGCGACCAGAGACCGGCGGGTTGGAAAAATCTACTCAATGAACAGAGAGCTCACCGATTCCTCGGTGTAGATACGCAAAATCGTTTCCGCAATCAGGCCGGCGACCGACAGCTGGCGGATCTTCTTGCAGGCGCGCGCGTCGTCGCGCAGCGGAATCGTGTCGGTCACCACCAGCTCGTCCATCTCGGAGCCGGCGATGCGCTTCACCGCCTCGCCCGAGAGCACGGCGTGCGTGCAGTACGCCACCACCTTCGTCGCGCCTTCCTTCTTCAGCACCTCGGCGGCCTTCACCAGCGTGCCGGCGGTGTCCACCATGTCGTCCATGATCACGCAGGTGCGGCCCTGCACCTCGCCGATCACGTTCATCACCTCCGACACGTTGGCTTTCGGCCGCCGCTTGTCGATGATCGCCAGGTCGGATTCGAGCCGCTTGGCAAGGGCGCGCGCCCGCACCACGCCGCCGACGTCCGGCGACACCACGATCAGGTTGTCGTAGCGCTGCTTCCACACGTCGCCCAGCAGCACCGGCGCGGCGTAGATGTTGTCCACCGGCAGGTCGAAGAAGCCCTGGATCTGGTCGGCGTGCAGGTCCATCGTCAGCACGCGCGCCACGCCCACCGAGGTGAGCATGTTGGCCACCACCTTGGCGCTGATCGCCACGCGCGCCGAGCGCGGCCTGCGGTCCTGGCGCGCGTAGCCGAAGTACGGGATGGCGGCGGTGACGCGCGCGGCCGACGAGCGCTTCAGCGCGTCGATCATCACCAGCATTTCCATCAGGTTGTCGTTGGTCGGCGCGCACGTCGACTGCAATACGAATACGTCCTTGCCCCGCACGTTCTCGAGCAGCTCGACCATCACCTCGCCGTCCGAGAACTTGCCGACGATGGCGCGGCCGATCGACAGGCTCAGGTGCTTCGCCACCTCGTGCGCAAGGCGCGGGTTGGCGTTGCCCGTGAACACCATCAGCCGATCGAGCGGCGCGTTGGTCATTGCCTCACTCTGCTTCATGTTGTTGGCTGGGGAGGAAGGATTCGAACCCTCGAATGCCGGAATCAAAATCCGGTGCCTTAACCAGCTTGGCGACTCCCCAGTTGTGCCTTCTCAATTCGCCCAGTCGTGGAGCGGATGCTGCTCGATTCCCCTCGCGACAAAGCCGCGCATCGTACCCGGCAACTCCGACTGGAGGGCGCGCGCCTCGCTTTCGGCTGCGAACTCGGCGAACACGCTTGCCCCGGAACCCGTCATGCGCGCCTGCGGACAACGGCTTTTCAGCCACGCCAGGTGCGCCGCCACTTCCGGATGCCGGGCCGTCACGACCGGCTCGAGGTCGTTGCGTCCAAGCCCCGGAAAAAAGGGCGGTATTTTGATTCCTTTCGCCCCATGTGTCAACGCGTTTTTGAAGATTTCCTTCGTGGAAACCGAGACTTGCGGTGTGAGGACCAGGTACCAGGCAGCGGGCAGGTCCAGCAGCGTCAGGCGCTCGCCGATGCCCTCGCCCAAGGCGTTCTTCCCGAACAGGAAAACCGGCACGTCGGCGCCCAGCGCGACGCCGATTTCCATCAGTTTTTTTCTAGGCAGATGCAAGCCCCACAGGCGGTTCAGCACCAGCAGGACCGTGGCGGCATCCGACGAACCGCCGCCCATGCCGCCGCCGACCGGCAGGTGCTTCTCGAGCGCCAGATCGCAGCCCAGGGCGCTGCCGGTTTCATCCTTCAGGAGCCGCGCCGCCTTGAGGCAGAGGTTGTCCTCGCCGAACGCGCCCGAGAACCGCACCTCGCCGTCTTGCCTCGGCGAAACGCCGACGCGGTCGGCGCGATCGACCAGGCGGAACACGGTCTGCAGGTCGTGGTAGCCGTCGGCACGGCGACCAAGCACGTGCAGGCACAGGTTCAGCTTGCCCGGCGCAGGGTACCAGTGCCTCATTTCTCCTACTTCCACTCGGATACCACCAGCCGGAGTTCGACGCCGGTGTTGGTTACGCGCAGGCGCGTCGGCCGGCCTTCCGCGTCGCGCTCCTGATAGTCGACCTTCCAGCCACGCTGCTCGAGCGCAGGCGACGGACGGCCGCGCACCCAGTCGGCGAGCCCGGCAATCGGCAGGCGGAAGCCGAGCACACGCTCGGTGAGCGCCTCGCCGTCGCGGTCGCTGTACTCGCGCCCCTCTGAAGTGGTGATCGCCACTGCCTCGCCCTGCCGCACGATGCGCGCCACGCCCTGGCCCATCGGCGTGCTGATCAGCATCTCGTCGCCGTCGGCGGCATGGCGCCAGGAAACGATGCCGCTGAACGCGTCGTCGCGGTAGCGCGCCGCGAGGCGGCCGTTGAGGTCGAACTCCAGGGGTCCGGCCGGTGGCTTGACCTCCACCAGGGCGCAGGCCCCCAGCAGGAGGACGAGTAACAGCCGCTGCATCACTTCTTCTTGAGGCGCTTGATCGTCTTCTGCAGGGTTTCGTTTTCCGGGCTGGCCTTGAGCGACTCCTGCCAGATGCGGTCGGCCTCGGCGCGCTGGCCCATCACCCACAGCACTTCGCCCAGGTGGGCGCCGATCTCGGCGTCGGGCCGCCCGGCGTAGGCGCGGCGCAGCTGCTCCGCCGCGCCTTTCAGGTTGCCCTCGCGGTACAGCACCCAGCCCATGCTGTCGATGATGAAGTAGTCCTCGGGCGAGATCTCGAGCGCCTTCTCGATCAGCTTCCTCGCCTCGGGCAGGCGCAGGTTGCGGTCGGCGAACGAATAGCCGAGCGCGTTGTAGGCATGCGCGTGGTCGGGCCGCGCCTGGATCAGCTTCCTCAGGTTCGACTCGAGCACGTCGTATTGCTCGAGCTTCTCGGCGGTGAGCGCGTAGTCATACAGCAGCTCGGGCTGGTCGGGCTCCTCTTTGAGGGCCTTGCCGAGCACCTCGTAGGCGTCGCGATGCCGGTTGGCCTCGCGCAGCAGCTGCGCCTCGGCGACCGTGAGCTGGACGCGATCGCCCGGATTCTCGTCGCTGACGCGCTGCAGGAAGCTGCGCGCCTCGTCTAGCTTGCCCTGCTTGGCGAGCGCGCCCGCGCTGCGAACGCGCGCGGCGATCACCTGGTCGCCGTCGAGGATGCTGTCGTACCACTTCATCGCCTGCGGCCACTGTTTCTGCTCCTCGGCGATCTGGCCGAGGACGTAGCGCACCCCGTTCGGGTCGCGGTAGCCCATGCCGAGCAGGCGCTTCATGTTCTCCTCGGCCACCGGGTAGTCCTTCAGCTGGAAGGCGAGCAGGCCGACTGCGTAGACCACCTCGGCGTTGCCGGGGCTCGCCGCCAGCAGGGCTTCGAATTGCTTGCGCGCCTCGGGGTAGCGCTTGTCGAGCACCAGCACGCGCGCGTAGTTGATGCGCGCCTCGCGCGACGCCGGGTTCTTCTCGACG
>DASUZH010000254.1:0-3645 GCA_036376975.1 Burkholderiales bacterium
GGACAGCCTGGCGAACAGCGCGGTGCGCACCCGCTTGTCCGCCTTCATCGCCAGCTCGACGTTCTCGAACACGGTGTGGTTCTCGAAGATGGTCGGCTTCTGGAACTTGCGGCCGATGCCGGCGTGCGCGATCTGCGCCTCGGACATCTTCGTCAGGTCGAGGGTCTGGCCGAAGAACGCGGTGCCGGCGTCGGGGCGCGTCTTGCCGGTGATCACGTCCATCATGGTGGTCTTGCCGGCGCCGTTGGGGCCGATCACGCAGCGCAGCTCGCCGACGTCGATGGAGAGCGAGAGGTTGTTCAGCGCGCGAAAGCCGTCGAAGCTGACCGAGATCTCCTCCAGGTAGAGGACCGCGCCGTGGGTGGTATCGAGCTCGCCGGTGGAGACCCGCCCCAGCGCCCCACTCTCGTTCGCCGACAACGCCGAGGCACTCATGCTCGCTTCCAGTACTTGGTCAGGCCCACAAGGCCCCGGGGAAGGAACAGTGTCGCGAGAATGAAGATCAGCCCGAGGAAGTAGAGCCAGTACTCCGGGAAGGCCTGGGTAAAGAAGCTCTTCGCGCCGTTCACCGCGCCGGCGCCGATGATCGGGCCGAGCAGCGTGCCGCGGCCGCCGAGCGCCACCCAGATCGCGATCTCGATCGAGTTGGCGGGCGACATCTCGCTCGGGTTGATGATGCCGACCTGCGGCACGTACAGCGCGCCGGCGATACCGCAGATGACCGCGGACAGCGTGAAGATCGCCACCTTGTAGTGGACCGTGTCGTAGCCGCAGAACGCGACGCGCGTCTCCGCGTCGCGGATCGCGCGCAGCACGCGGCCGAACTTGGAGCTCACGATCCAGCGCGCGAGCAACAGGGTCGCAATGAGAAAGAACCCCGTAAGCACGAACAGCGCCATGCGCGTGTTCGGCGAGGTGATGCCGAAGCCGAGGATGCGCTTGAAGTCGGTGAAGCCGTTGTTGCCGCCGAAGCCGGTGGCGTTGCGGAAGAACAGCAGCATCGCGGCGAAGGTCAGCGCCTGCGTGATGATCGAGAAGTAGACGCCCTTCACGCGCGAGCGGAAGGCGAAGTAGCCGAACACGAAGGCCAGCAGCCCCGGCACCAGCACCACCAGCAGCGCCGCCCACCAGAACTGGTCGCTGTTCCACCATTGCCAGGGCAGCGTCTTCCAGTCGAGGAACACCATGAAATCGGGCAGGTCGGACTGGTACTGGCCCTCGCGGCCGATCTGGCGCATCAGGTACATGCCCATGGCGTAGCCGCCGAGCGCGAAGAACAGGCCGTGGCCGAGCGAGAGGATGCCGCAGTAGCCCCAGATCAGGTCCATCGCGATCGCCACCATCGCGTAGCACATGATCTTGCCGAGCAGCGTGACCCAGTACGAGGAGAGGAAGAACGGCAGCACCGCGATCAGCGCCGCCGCCAGCCCGAGCGCGAGGTGCTCCCGCTTCATGACTCGACCGCCCTGCCCTTCATCGCGAACAGCCCCTGCGGCCGCTTCTGGATGAAGAAGATGATGAACACCAGCACCGCGATCTTCGCCAGCACCGCGCCCGACAGGTCCTCGAGGAACTTGTTGGCGAAGCCGAGGATCAGCGCCGCGTAGACCGTGCCGGCGAGCTGGCCGACGCCGCCGAACACCACCACCATGAAGGAGTCGACGATGTAGCCCTGGCCGAGGTCGGGGCCGACGTTGCCGAGCTGCGACAGCGCGCAGCCGGCGAGGCCGGCGATGCCCGAGCCGAGGCCGAATGCCCAGGTGTCGACTCGCGCGGTCGGCACGCCGACGCAGGCTGCCATGGAGCGGTTCTGCGTGACCCCGCGCACGAACAGCCCCAATCTCGTTTTTACCAACAAGACATAGACAAGAAAAAGAACCAGCGCCGCAAAGGCGATGATCCAGATCCGGCTCCACGGCAGCACTACGTTCGAGAGGACCTGCACGCCGCCGGACATGAAGGCCGGGTTCTCCACCTGCACGTTCTGCGCGCCGAACAAGGTCCGCACCGCCTGGATCAGCATCAGGCTGATGCCCCAGGTGGCGAGCAGCGTCTCGAGCGGCCGGCCGTACAGCCAGCGGATCACCACGCGCTCCAGCAGCATGCCGACCGCCGCCGATACGACGAAGGCCATCGGGATGGCGGCCAGCAGGTACCAGTCGAAGAAGCCGGTCTTGCGAAACAGGTTCTGCACCACGTACGTCGTGTACGCGCCGATCATGATCAGCTCGCCGTGCGCCATGTTGATGACGCCCATCAGCCCGTAGGTAATGGCGAGGCCGAGCGCGGCCAGCAGCAGAATGGAGCCCAGCGATACGCCTGCGAACAGCAGTCCCGCCCGCTCGCCCCAGGCGAGCCGCCCTTCCACCGCGCGCAGGCTCTTCTGCGCCTCGATGCGGATGTCCTCGTCGGCGTCGCGCACCGCCTCCGCGAGCAGCGTGCGGCTGTTCGGGCTGGTCGACTCGCCGAGCGTGCGGATGGCCGCCATGCGCTCCTTCTTGTCGTCGCTCTTCATCTGCGCCCCGGCCGCGACCAGCTCGAGCAGGGACTTGATCTCGGCGTCGGCTTCCTTCTCCAGCGCCTTTTTCACCAGCGGCAGCATCGAGGCGTCGGCGCCGGCGGCGAGCTCCTTCGCCGCGGCGAAACGCGCCGCGCGGTCGGAGGACAGCAGGCGCAACGCGGCGAGCGCATCGGCGACCGCGCCGCGCAGGCGGTTGTTGACCACCACCTCGACCTTCTTGCCGCCGACTTCGACCTCGCCCTCGGCGAACTTCGCCAGCACCTCGGCGGCCTTGGGGTCGCCCTCGGCTACCAGGGCGCGAATGCCCTCGATCTTGGTGTCGTTGTCGTCGGCGGCCAGCTTCTCCACCGCCGCGCGGTCAAGCGAGAAGGCCGGGAAAGATATGAAAAGGGCCGCCACGAAGGCGGCCCCTTTCTTCCCTGAGCGCACTCTGTCTACTTCTTCTTCTCGGCCATCAGCGCCGGCTCGTCCTTCTTCTTCTCGTTGCCGGCAATGAACGGGCTCCACGGCTGCGCCTTCACCGGGCCCTTGGTCTTCCACACCACGTTGAACTGGCCGTCGGCCTTGACCTCGCCGATGAACACCGCCTTGTGCAGGTGGTGGTTCTTCGCGTCCATCGTGGAGGTGATGCCCGAGGGCGCAGTGAAGGTCTGGCCGCCCATCGCGGCGCGCACCTTGTCGACGTCGAAGGACTTCGCCTTCTCCACGGCCTGCTTCCACATGTAGATGCCGATGTAGGTCGCTTCCATCGGATCGTTGGTCAGCGGCTTGTCCTTGTGGCCGGCGATGTTCTTCGCCTTGGCGTAGCCGCCCCACTTCTTGGTGAACACGTCGTTCGCCGGCGCCTTGATCGACATGAAGTAGTTCCACGCGGCGAGGTGGCCGACCAGCGGCTTGGTATCGACGCCGCGCAGCTCCTCTTCACCCACCGAGAACGCCACCACCGGCACGTCGGTCGCCTTCAGGCCCTGGTTGCCGAGCTCCTTGTAGAACGGCACGTTGGAGTCGCCGTTGATGGTCGACACCACCGCGGTCTTCTTGCCTTCCGAGGAGAACTTCTTGATGCGCGCGATGATGGTCTGGTAGTCGGAGTGACCGAACGGCGTGTAGTCCTCCATGATGTC
>DASUZH010000255.1:0-8952 GCA_036376975.1 Burkholderiales bacterium
TAGACGAACAGCGCGTAGCCCGCGTCGACGCGCCCGATGCTCACCAGGGCCACGGCCGCCGCGAACACGGCAAGCAGCCAGAGCAGCGACTTCATCCGGGCTTGCGCTCGCGGCGCGACTTGTAGCCGCGCACCGCGTCGAGGCTCTCGGAGATGGTCGGCATCTCGAAGCTGAGCGAGGCCGACGACAGGCCCTTCAGCTGCGCCAGCGCGTCGACGGTCTGCTTGGAGCGCGGGTCGAAGTAGCGCCGGATCCAGGCCTGGGTGGCGCGCAGGTCCTCGCGGTAGCCGGCTTCGTCGCGCGTCAGCAGCGAGATGCGCGCGTTGAGCAGGCGCAGCCGCAGGTTCTCGCGCACGAAATAGGCCTGCGACGGCGGCAGCAGCGGCGGCTCGGGCGAGTTGATCTGCCGCACCACCACCAGCTGGCGCAGCTCGCCCCAGACTTCGCTGCCCAGGCGCGACCAGAAGCCGGCCTCCGGCGCCGCGCTCTTCGCCGCGGCAGGCTTTTCGGCCCGCTCGTCGAACGCGAGCGGCATCGAATCGACGCCCGCGATCAGGCCGTCGAGGCGCATGGTCATGGCCGCCGTGTCGATCGCCGGCAGCGCCTTCAGGCGCTCGATGTCGCGCGTCAGCGCGCGCTTGATCGGCACGAACTGCGGCCGGTCGGTGCGCGCCAGGCGCGCCTCGGCGAGCTGCAGCGCGAGCAGCGCCGCTCGCACGTTGCCGGCGAGCTGCAGCTGCTGCGAGGCGATCGCCAGCACCTGCTCGATCTCGGCCAGCTGCCATTCGTCGCGGTTGCGCGTCAGGTCGGAATAGAGCGCCTCGAGCGCGAGCTGCTGGCTCTGCGACTCGGCCAGCCGCGCCTCCAGCGCCGCGACCCGCGCCTGCGACGCGAGCACCGAATCCTGCGCCGCGCGCGCCATCGTGCCGGCCTCGCGCGCGCTGGTCTCGGCCGCGCGCAGCCGGCTGGCGATCTCCTCCTGCGTCCCGCTCAGCCGCTGGCGCAGGTCGACCCAGTAGTACGTCGCCAGCCCGGCGGCCAGCACGATCGCCAGCAGGCCGAGCCGCCAGGGACGCGAGGACGTTTTCGCCGCTTCGGCTTCTTCACTCATCGGACTTGAAAGTATGCCACCAGCGCATCGAACATTTCATCGTCGCCCGGCCCGGCGACGCACGCTTCGCGCACCTGGCGCCGGCGCGCTTCGTCGGCGACGCGCGCGTGCGGCACGAACAGCGGCAGGCTGCGCAGCATCTCGCCGTCGAGCAGCGCGAACAGGTTGTCCATGCCCTGGGCCGAGGACACCGTGACCGCATGCACCTCGCCCGCGCGCCAGGCGGCGAGCAGCGGCGCCGGATCGCTGCGCGGCCGCACCCGGCGATAGCACTCGACGTACTCCACCGCGGCGCCGCGCCGGCGCAGCTCGTCGCCCAGCAGCGCGCGGCCACCCTCGCCGCGAACAATGGCGATGCGCTTTCCCGCCAGCTGCCGGAGCTCGGGCAGCGCGAGCAGCGCCTCGCTGTCGGCGCTTTCCTCGGCCGCGGCCGCGACCGCGACGCCGCGGCGCTCGAGCTCGCGGCGCGTGCCGCGGCTGAGGGCGACGGCGCGCGCCCCGGCCGGCAGGTGCTGCAGGCCTTCGCGCACCGCAGTCGGGCTGATGAAGATTGCCAGGTCGAACTTGCCGGGGGGCGTGGTCGCGGGCAGCGGCTCGATCTCGATCGCCGGGAAGCGGAACGCCCTGCCGCCCGCGCCTTCGATCAATCCCGCCAGGCCCTGCGCCAGGCTCGCCGGCCTGGTGACCACGACGCCTTTGCCGCGCAGGCTCATTTCAATAGCTCGTGCGCGCCCTGCCGCCTCAGCTCCTCCGCCGCCCGCTCGCCCAGCTCCTCGGGCTTCTCCTTTGCCCCGACGAGGTCGGTCCGCGCGACGCGGCGGCCATCGGGCGCGGCCACCAGCGCCCGCAGGCGCAGCTGCTGGCCGGCCTCCTCCGCAAACGCGCCCAGCGGAACCGTGCAGCTTCCGCCGAACGCCCGGCTCACCGTGCGCTCGGCGCGCACGCAGCGCGTCACCGAAGCGTCGACCAGCGGCGCAAGCAGCGCCGCCACGTCGTGGCGCGAGGCCAGGCACTCGATGCCCAAGGCTCCCTGCCCCGGCGCTGGCAGGCTGTCGTCGGGGTCGAGCCGGGAGCGGATGCGCTGCGCGAGCCCCAGGCGAACAAGCCCCGCCACCGCGAGGATCACCGCGTCGTACTCGCCGCGGTCGAGCTTGGCGAGCCGCGTCTCGACGTTGCCGCGCAGCAGCTTCGCCTCCAGATGCGGATATCGCTCAAGTATCTGTGCCGCGCGCCGCAAGCTCGAGGTGCCGACGACCGTTCCTTTCGGCATTTCCTTGAGAGAAGGGTATTTTGAAGAAACAAAAGCGTCTCTCGGATCCTCGCGCTCGAGGATCGCCGCGATGACGAAGCCGGGCGGCAGCTCCGCCGGCAGGTCCTTCATCGAGTGCACGGCGAGCTGCGCGCGGCCGTCGGCGAGCGCGTTCTCCAGCTCCTTCACGAACAGGCCCTTGCCGCCGACCTTGTCCAGGCGCTGGTCGAGCAGCTCGTCGCCGCGCGTGGACATCGGCAGCAGGCTCACGTCGTGGCCGCGCTTCTCCAGCAGCGCCTTGACGTGCTCCGCCTGCCACAGTGCGAGGCGGCTGCGGCGGGTGGCGATGACCAGCTTCATTTCTCCGCCACGAGCTCGCGCACCGTCGGCCACTGCCTGCGGCTCACCGGGAGCTTGTCGGGCACGCCTTCCAGGACCACCAGCCACTGCGCGTCCTCGTCGCCGGGGTTGCGCTCGAAGCCGCGGATCGCGGCGCGCGCCACCAGGCAGTTGCGGTGGATGCGCACCAGGCGGTCGGCGAACTCGCGCTCGAGCGCGACCAGCGGCTCCTCGATCAGGTGCTCGCGCGCCGCGGTGCGCACGCTGACGTATTTCTGCTCGGCGCGCAGGAACACGATGTCCCGCACCGGCACCAGGACGATGCGGTTCCTCTCCACCACCGAAAGGTACTCGCGCGCCGCCTGCGCGGCGCGCGCCAGCTGCGCGCGGTCGGGCACCGCCGCCGCGGCCTTCTTCAGCGCGGCGGCCAGCCGCGCGGCGCGCACCGGCTTGAGCAGGTAGTCGATGGCGTTCAGCTCGAACGCCTCGACGGCGTGCCGGTCATGCGCGGTAACGAAGACCACCGCCGGCGGCCGCTCCAGCCCGGCGAGGTGGCGCGCCAGCTCGAGGCCGCCCATGCCGGGCATGTTGATGTCGACGAGCAGCACCTGCGCGCCGCTCGCCGGCACCTGCTCGAGCGCCTCGAGGCCGTGGCGCGCCTCGCCGACCACGCTGGTCGGCAGCTCGGCGGCGATGTCGCCGAGCAGCTCCTTCAGTCGCTCGCGCGCCGGCTCCTCGTCGTCGGCGATGAACACGCGCAGACTCATGTCATTGCCGTCCGATAGGGGATCTCGATCTCGATGCGATAGGTCGAGCCGGCAGCGCTGGTCTGGATGCGCGCCTCCGCATCGAAGAACAGCAGCAGGCGCTCGCGGATGTTGTCCAGCGCCATGCGGTTGCCGGCGCGCTTCTGCTGGTCCTCGATGTACGGATTCTCGATGCGCGCGAGGACGCGGTCGCCGCGCCGCTCGATGCGCACCAGCACCGCGCCGGTGCCGGTGCCCGGCTCCACGCCGTGGTGAACCGCGTTCTCCAGCAGCGGCTGCAGGACGAGCGGCGGCAGCAGAGCATCGACCGGCGCGCTGTCGAGCTCCCAGGTGATCTGCAGGCGCTCGCCCAGGCGCAGCTGCTCCAGGTCGGCGTAGCGCTCGAGCAGCGCGATCTCGTCGGCGAGGCGCACGAACTGTCGCGACTCGGACATCAGCGTGCGGAACAGGTCGGCCAGGTCCTCCAGCGCGCGCTCGGCGCGCTTCGGGTCGCGGCGCAGCAGGGAAAGCACGGTGTTCAGGCTGTTGAACAGGAAGTGCGGCCGGATCCTCGCCTGCAGCGCCTGCAGGCGCGCCTCGGCGATCGCCGGCGAATACGCCTTGGCGAACAGGCGGAAGTAGCCGAGCACCAGCGCGGTGACGAGAGCGCTCAGCATCAGGGTCCGCGTCAGTCCGGCGTCGGCCGCGACGTCGCCCACGACTGCGTTCACCGCCGCGCGCCCCGCCGCGGTGAGCGCCGCGACGATCACCAGCACGACGATGCATCCCTGCCAGTACGCGAGGCGGCCGAGCAGCGGCGACGCCGCGGCGAGCGTGACGATGCAGGCGAGCAGCAGCGGCTCGAGCAAGGTGGCGGCCTGCACGAACCGGGCGGCGCCTTGCGCGAGGTCGTTCGCTGCATGGAGCGACGCTGCCAGCGCGACCAAATTCACGGCCAGCAGCACGCGTGCGATCACGCCCAGGTTGCGGAAGTCCGGGAGAACGTCGGAATAGGCGTTTTGCCTTATACTCGGCATACTTAGGGGGCGGTGTTGAGCCGCATTCTTAAACATTATGCCGAAGAAGGCGCAACCCTGGTCCGGCCGCTTCGCGCAGCCCGTCGACGAACAGGTCAAGCGCTTCACGGCTTCCGTGTCGTTCGATCAGCGGCTGGCGAAGCATGACATCGCGGCGTCGCTCGCGCACGCGCGGATGCTGGCCGCCCGCGGCATCCTGTCGCGCAAGGACCTCGCCGCGATCCAGAAAGGCCTGGCGGCTATTTCGAAGGAGATCGCGGCCGGCGCGTTCGCCTGGTCGCTCGACGCAGAGGACGTTCACCTCAATATCGAGAAGCGGCTGACCGCGCTGGCGGGCGACGCCGGGAAGCGGCTGCACACCGCGCGCTCGCGCAACGACCAGGTGGCGACCGACCTGCGCCTGTGGCTGCGCGACGAGATCGACGCTGCGCTCAGGCTGCTGGTCGCACTGCAGCGCGCGCTGCTCGCGCAGGCGGCGAAGCACGCCGCCCTGGTGATGCCCGGCTTCACCCACCTGCAGGTGGCGCAGCCGGTCACCTTCGGCCACCACCTGCTCGCGTACTTCGAGATGCTGCAGCGGGACCGCGAACGTCTCGCCGAATGCAGGAAAAGAGTCAATCGCCTGCCGCTGGGGTCGGCCGCCCTGGCCGGCACGACCTTCCCCATCGACCGCGCGCGCGTGGCGAAGGAGCTCGGCTTCGAGGGCGTGAGCGAGAACTCGCTCGACGCGGTGTCCGACCGCGATTTCGCGATCGAGTTCTGCGCCGCGGCCGCGCTGGTCATGGTGCACCTGTCGCGCCTGTCGGAGGAGCTGGTGCTGTGGACCAGCCCGCGCTTCGGCTTCGTGCGGCTGCCCGACGCGTACTGCACCGGCTCGTCGATCATGCCGCAGAAGAAGAACCCGGACGTGCCGGAGCTGGTGCGCGGCAAGAGCGGCCGGGTGTTCGGCAGCCTGACGGCGCTGCTCACCCTGATGAAAGGCCAGCCGCTCGCCTACAACAAGGACAACCAGGAAGACAAGGAGCCGCTGTTCGACGCGGTCGACACGCTGAAGGACTGCCTGTCGGTCTGCGCCGGGCTGGTGGCCGGAATGCAGCCGGTGCCGCGCGCGATGCGCGCCGCGGCGCTGGAAGGGCACGCCACCGCGACCGACCTCGCCGACTACCTGGTGCGCAAGGGCGTCGCGTTCCGCGACGCGCACGAGATCGTGGCGCGCGCGGTGCGCGCGGCGGAGAAGGCCGGGGTCGACCTGGCCGGGCTTTCGCTCGCTACGCTGAGGTCCTTCTCGCCGAAGATCGGCCCGGAGGTGAGGAAGCTGCTGACACCCGAGGGCTCGGTCGCCGCGCGCGACCACATCGGCGGCACGGCCCCCGCGCAGGTGCGCGCGGCCGCGGCGCGCGCACGCAAGCGCCTGGCGCGCTGATGGAGCGCGGCGGCCTGAAGCAGATCGGGAAATACCCGGTGCTGCGCAAGCTGGGCGAGGGCGCCACTTCCGAGGTCTACCTCTGCAACGACCCGTTCAACTCGCGCGACGTGGCGGTCAAGGTCGCGTTCGCGGAGAAATTCCAGGACCCCGAGCGCGGCAAGCTGTACCGCAAGCTGTTCCTCACCGAGGCCTCGCTCGCCGGCAAGCTGGCGCACCCGCACATCTGCCAGATCTTCGACGCGGTGGCCGACGAAAAGCTGTCCTACATCGTGATGGAGTACGTCGGCGGCGGCACGCTGGAGCGCTTCGCCCGCCCCGACGGGCTGCTGCCGGTCGAGCAGGTGGTGGAGATCGGCTTCAAGTGCTGCCGCGCGCTGGAGTTCGCCCACAAGCTCGGCATCACGCACCGCGACATCAAGCCCGCCAACATCCTGCACCTCGAAGGCACCGAGGTGAAGGTCACCGACTTCGGCGCGGCGATCATCACCTCCACGCGCGACACCACGCAGGTGAGCGCCATCGGCTCGCCGGCGTACATGTCGCCCGAGCAGGTCAAGGAGCACGCCCTCGACCACCAGACCGACATCTACTCGGTCGGGGTGGTGATGTACCACCTGCTTACCGGCCGCCTGCCGTTCCAGGCGGTCAACAACTTCAGCCTGATCTACCAGATCACCAACGTCGACGCCGAGCCGCCTTCCGCCTACCGCCCGGAGATTCCGCCGGCGATCGACGCCATCGTGCAGCACGCGATGGCGAAGGACCTCGGCGACCGCTACCGCACCTGGGAGCAGTTCTCGCTCGACCTGGCCGAGGCGTCGCGCGACCAGCGCCTGCGCGCGCACAAGGCGCAGGAGTTCAAGGACTCGGACAAGTTCGAGACGCTGCGCAAGCTGCCTTTCTTCCACCACTTCTCCGACGCCGAGCTGTGGGAGGTGGCGCGCATCTCGACCTGGCGGCACGTCGCCGCCGGCGAGCAGATCATGCGCGAGGGCGAGGCGGGCGACTTCTTCTGCCTGCTCGCCGAGGGCCAGGTCAAGGTGACGAAGAAGGGCAAGCTGCTCAACCTGCTGCGCGCCGGCGAGCCGTTCGGCGAGATGGCCTACCTCTCCAAGCACGACGCGGTGCGCGGCGCGGACGTCACGGTGATGACCGAGGCCGACATCATCTCGGTGCCGACCGGCATGCTGGCGCAGGCCTCGGACGCCTGCCGCCACAAGTTCGACCGCGCCTTCATGGAGATCCTGGTCGACCGGTTGTCGATGGCCAACCTGCGCCTGTCCGGCGTCTAGCGGAACGCGCGCGGTGGAGCAGATCGCCAACTACCCGGTGCTGCGCAAGCTTGGCGAAGGCGCCACCTCGGAGGTGTTCCTCTGCCAGGACCCGTTCCGCGGCCGCGAGGTCGCCGTCAAGCGCATCTTTCCCGAGACCCTGCGCGACCCGGGGCGCGGGCGCCTGTTCCGCAAGCTTTTCTTCACCGAGGCGTCGCTCGCCGGCAAGCTCGAGCACCCGCACATCGCGCAGATCTACGACGCCGGCGTCGGCGAGGACTCCGGCTACATCGTGATGGAGTACGTGCCGGGCGGCACCATGGAGCGCTTCTGCGCGCCGGAGAACCTGCTGCCGATCGAGCAGACGGTGGAAATCGCCTTCAAGTGCGCGCGCGCCATCGCCTACGCCCACGCGCAGGGCGTCACGCACCGCGACATCAAGCCAGGCAACATCCTTTACGCCGCCTCGCCGACCGACGTGCGCATCGGCGACTTCGGCCTAGCGCAGAAGTTCAGCGCGGAGACGACGCAGATCACCGGCGTCGGCTCGCCGGCCTACATGTCGCCCGAGCAGGTGCGCGAGGAGATCGTCGACCACCGCACCGACATCTACTCCCTCGGCGTGGTGCTCTACCAGCTGCTGACCGGGCTGCTGCCGTTCCGCGGCGCGAACAAGTACAGCATCATCTACCAGATCACGCAGCAGGACGCGCCGCCGCCCTCCGCGCAGCGCAGCGAGGTGCCGACCACGCTCGACCGCATCGTGCGCCGCGCGATGCACAAGGACCTCGCCTCGCGCTACCAGAGCGGCGACGAGCTGGCGCAGGAATTGATCGACGCCCTGCGGGCGGGCCTCGGCGAGCCGCGCCGCGAGGAATTCGGCGACGCCGACAAGTTCGCCGCGCTGCGCGCGATGAGCTTCTTCACCCGCTTCGCCGACCCCGAGCTGTGGGAGGTGGTGCGCGTCGGCGACTGGCAGCGCGTCGGCGCCGCAACGCAGCTGGTGAACGAAGGCGAGCCCGGCGACTTCTTCTGCGTGGTGATCGAGGGCGAGATGCGCGTCACCAAGAACAAGAAGCTGCTCACCCTGCTCGGCCCGGGCGAGTGCTTCGGCGAGATGGCCTATCTTTCCCTCTCCAGCCACGAGCGCGGCGCCTCGGTCACCGCCAGCAAGCCCTCCCGCATCGTGCGCATCGGCGTCGCCGACCTCGAGCGCGCCTCGGCCGACTGCCGCAGCAAGTTCGACCGCGCGTTTATCGGTATCCTTGTCGAGCGGCTCAACCTCGCCAATACGCGCCTCACCTCCGGGTGAATCAAGACTTCAAGCAAGAGCTGGGCATCGAGGATCCTTCCCGGGTCACCGGGGGCTGCATTCACGAGTGCTATCGCGTGCGCATCAAGGGGAAGCTCCTGTTCCTGAAGTGCAACGCCGCCGCATTCGACGACGCCTTCGCCGCCGAGGCCGACGGCCTGGCGGGGTTGCGCGGCGCCGGGTACCGCGCCCCTGAGCCGCAATCGCACGGCATCGCCGCCCGGCGCGCCTACCTGCTGATGGAGTTCCTCGACCTGAAGGGCGGCGTCGACTTCCCGGCCCTCGGCCGCATGGTCGCGCAGGCGCACCGCAAGGCCGGCCCGCGCTTCGGCTGGGGCCGCGACAATTTCATCGGCACCACGCCGCAGGCCAACAAGTGGTCCGACGACTGGTCGACGTTCTGGTTCGAGCAGCGGATGAAGCCGCAGCTCGAGCTGGCGGCGAAGCGGGGATACAAGCTC
>DASUZH010000256.1:0-2063 GCA_036376975.1 Burkholderiales bacterium
GCCTCGTAGGCAGGGAGATCCTGCAGGGCCTGATCGCCGATCCCTCGGTCGCGGCCATTCATGTGCTCAGCCGCCGCCCGCTCGTTGCCGGCGGCGCCAAAGTCGTATCGCACATCGTCGACTTCCGTGCGCTGCCCGCGCTGCCGCGCGTCGACGAAGTGTTTCTCGCGCTGGGCACCACGATCAAGGTCGCGGGCAGCCAGGAAGCCTTCCGCGCCGTCGACCTCGACGCCAACCTCGCGGTGGCGCGCGCGGCGCTCGCCGCCGGCGCTCGCCGCGCCGGCCTGGTCAGCGCGATGGGCGCGAGCGCGAAGTCCGGGATCTTCTACAGCCGCGTGAAGGGCGAGCTCGAGGACGCGCTCGCCGCGCTGCCGTTCGAGGGGCTGGTCATCGCGCGGCCTTCCATTCTCGCGGGCGAGCGCGGCAGCCTCGGGCAGCCCGAGCGCCGCGGCGAGAAGATCGCCCTGGCGGTCAGCCGGATCCTCGGGCCGCTGTTCCCGGCGAACTACCGCTCGGTCGCCGCGGCCGACGTGGCGAGGGCGCTCCTCGGCCGCGTCCCCGCCGCCCGCGGCCGCGAGGTGGTGCTCTCTGGCAAGATGCACCAGGCCGTCTAGAATGGCCGCACGGAGGTTCCCATGGGCGTGAACGTACAGAGTCTGCTCGGCCTGCTGATCCTGATCGCGGACGTCTGGGCGATCGTCAGCATCGCGCAGAGCAGCGCGACGACCGGCAAGAAGGTGCTGTGGATCGTGCTGGTCCTGATCCTGCCGGTGGTCGGGCTGATCCTGTGGTTCCTGCTCGGCCCGCGCGGCAAGTAGCTAATTCGCGGTAGTCGCGGCGGGGTCGTCCGCGTCGTCCGGCGGCCAGGCCGCCTCCACGCCGAGCGGCACGTCGCAATACCGGTCGGTCGTCTCCGGCCGCTCGTCGCGATCCGCACACGGATAGTAGGTCTCGAACATGGCGCGCTCGCCCGATTGTCGGGCCGCCGCGCTTCCCCCTTCCATAACCCTTTGGTGTTACTTGCGGCCGGTCTTCACGAACTCGAGCGAGGCGCGGAACAGCTCCAGGTCCTTCTCGTAGTCCGCCGCGTTCTCGCGGTTGATCTGCAGCCACTCGCGGGTGGCCGCCGCGCCGAGGCCGCCCGCCGAGAACGGGCCGACGTCGCTGCGCGAGAACTGCAGGTCTGTCACGGTGGCGGACGGCAGCCGCAGCGCGACGCCCTGCTCGCTGATGCAGGCGAACATGCGGTCGCTGACGAAGTAGGCGTCGAGCTTGTTGAGCTTCTTGGCGACTACGCCGGGGAGCTTGAGCAGGACGGCGTCGATCTGCGCCTTGCGGGTCGGGTCGGTGGCCATGGGAAAATTGTCGCATGGCGCTGAGGGTGCTGAGCTCGCTCGCGACGAAGGGCGTGCTGGAGGAGTTCCGCGGGGAGTTCGAGCGGGCGGCCGGCGCGCTCGACCTGCAGTTCGCCGCCACGCAGGCCATCCTGCCCCGCCTCGCGCAGGGCGAGAAGGTCGACCTCCTGGTGCTCACCGCCGAGGCGATGGATGCCCTGCGCGTCCAGGGCAAGGTGACGGAGGCGTTCGCGCTCGGCGGCTCGGGCGTCGGCGTGGCGGTCAGGGCCGGAGCTCCGCGGCCGGCGATCGGCACGGTGGACGAGTTCGTGCGCGCGCTCAACGCCGCGGGCTCGGTCGCGCATTCCAAGGTCGGCGCGAGCGGCATCTACTTCTCGCAGCTGCTGGAGCGGCTGCCGGTCAGGCTGCAGCGGCGCGTGGTGGTCGAGCAGGGTCCGGTCGCCCTGGCGGTGGCGCGCGGCGAGGCCGAGCTCGGCATCCAGCAGCTCTGCGAGCTGGCGCCGGTCCCGGGCATCGACATCGTCGGGCCGCTCCCCGCCGCCGTGCAGTCGACGACGCATTTCGCAGCCGGCATCCCGGCGGACGCCGCCGATCCGCGCGGCGCCCGGGCGCTGGTCGACCTGATGCGCAAGCGCATCGACCCCCGCAGGCACTACATCGGATAGACGAAAAGCAAAACGGTTGTTGAGATTGGCCTGCCCCTGGCCT